>JADDKG010000189.1 GCA_020253895.1 Rubrobacter sp. | reverse complement strand
CCATCGGCTCCGGGAGCGTCATGGCGATCATCCTGCTGCTCCTGTACCCGCTCTCGCCCGCCGTCATCGTGGGCACCGACATCACCCACGCCACGGTGCTCTCGCTGGTGACCGGGCTCTCGCATATGGCGCACGGCAACGTGGACTTCTCGCTGGCGGGTGCGCTCCTCCTCGGCGGCATACCCGGCGTGATCGTGGGCAGCGTGGCGGCCCGCTGGCTTCCGGGCAAGCCGCTGCGCCTCATCCTGGCCCTCACCCTGATCTTCGTGGGCGCCAGGATGCTCCTCGGCTAGAGAGAACTCCCCCGGCGCGTTGTCCCGGTGCGGTGCTTTCCTGTATCCTCTTTTTGCGTACGCCATCGCGGTATAGATACGGGAGGATGAGGATGCCGGCGCAGTTTATCCACACCTGCTACAGGATCACCGACCCGGAGAGGACCATAGACTTCTACGTGAACAAGCTGGGGATGAAGAAGGTGGGGGAGATGCACTTCTCCGACGCCACGAACTATTTCTTCGCCCTGGAGGAGGACCCCTCCTCCCCGATGCTCGAGCTGACCCACAACCACGGCCGTACCGAGCCCTACGAGAAGGGGGACGGCTACTCGCACATAGCGTTCACGGTGGACGACCTTGAGGGCACGGTGGCACGGCTCGCCGAGCAGGGGGTGAAGGTGGCGGTTGAGCCCAAGACCCTCACGGTTGACGGACACGACTACAGGATCGCCTTCGTCGAGGACCCCGATGGCTACCGGGTGGAGCTGGTGCAGCGCGGCACGATGAAGGTGGGGAACATGCTCCAGTAGCTCTGGCTAGAGGAGGTCGGGGACCAGGCCGCTGGCAGCCGCAAGAGCGGCTGCCGCCAAAAGCGCGAAAACGGAGAGCAGCACCAAAAGCGCCACCCGGCGCCTCCTGCGCGCCAGCCGACCGAAGCTCCTGGCCTCCACGGTGGGGGCAGGGGAGAGGCCTCTCCTTCGCGGGCCGGAGACGACCTCCTTTCTCTCCACGAACGCCGCGCGGCCGGGCTGCCGCGGAGGCAGGATATCCTCGGCCTCCCGCAGCACGGCGCCGCCTCTCGGTGGTGGCTGACCGCTCTGGCGCAGAAGCTCCTCCACCATATCGGTGAGGTTGAAGACCGCCGACATGAGAAGGCTCTGGCGGGCAAGGATGGTCCTCAGGGTCTGGTTGAGCGCCGGGTCTTCGAGCGCCGGTGCCGCCCGTAGCCCTTCTAGCTCCCGGGAGACCTTGTCCAGCCGCCGGGCCAGCTCCCGCGGGTCGGGTGCGGTCTCCTCCTCCCGCAGCGTCCGGCGCACCAGCTCCGTCCCGAGACCCTCCCTGTGCAGGTCTCGGGCGCGCCGGATCTTGTCGAAGGACGCCTCTGGAATCGAGATCCTCCCCCCTCGCCGTACGTGGGGTATGGAGTACTCCCTGAGGTACCGGTAGAGGGTGGGGCGCGGGATGCCCAGCAGCTCGCTGGCCTCATCCACCGTATACGTAGCGTCACCGCCGTTTATCATGGAAATATTTTCGCCCCCCACTCCACGGCTGGGGGCATGTTACCAGAGTCCTCGCCCCTGTTGTACCGTAAGAAAACCGCTTGAAAAAAAGGTTTTCCGGAGTGTCCTCACGGACGGAGGGATGCCCGCCGCCAAAGCTCGCCACCCAGGCATTATCACGGCGTGATAATGCCCCAAAGCCCCTTGATTTCCTTTCCCCGGTCGGCATACTCGTGCCCCGTCGAAACCATTAGCGTGAAGTTCAAGTAGACATAAAGCTGGCGCACAGGAGGGGGGATGCGAGCTGATGTCTAGGATTTTCGGGGTCCTTCTGTTGGGGCTTACCTTGTGGGCATTTGCGGGGATCTTCGCGGACCGGGCTGAGGCGGAGACGGCCCTGGCTTCCTGGTACGGGCCGGGTTTTGAGGGCAACCCGACGGCGAGCGGCGAGCCCTACAACCCCTACGCCTTCACGGCGGCCCACAAGACGCTGCCGTTGGGGACCCAGCTCGAGGTGAGCTACAACGGGCGCTCGGTGATCGTCACAGTTAACGACCGCGGACCCTACATCCCGGGGAGGGAGCTGGACCTCTCGCAGGCGGCCGCCGAGTACCTGGGCCTGACCCAGGCGGGGGTGGACTACGTCACCTACAACTACGCCGGGGACGTGGCCTACGCGGGCGATGTGTCCTATGGCGGGGGAGCCGGCGGCTACAGCGGTTCTTCTTACTCTGCGCCCCAGACCGCGCAGGGGGTGGCGTCGTACGGCGGGCAGGCGCAACCGGAGGGTGGCGTCTACGTGGTGCAGCCCGGGGACACCCTGTACGGCATAGCCCAGGAGCTCGGCACCACGGTGGACTCGCTCGTCGCGGCCAACGGCGTCGCCGATCCCGACCTCATAATGCCGGGACAGGAACTCCGCTACTGAGGAGGCGGGAAGCGGCGGGCGGTCCCGCTGCTTCTCGGGTAACATACCCGGGTGAGATGGTGTCTGGTGCGGGGAAGAAGAGGGCGCTCTCGTGAGGAAAGCCTTGCCTGAGCCCTCCGTGCGCCGTTGGAGAGGAGAGCGTGTTCGGCGGCGGTGACGTTCCGAGCTTCGGGCTGTGGTACGACTTCCGGCAGCGGCGGCCCTTTGCCCAGGACTACCGGAGCTTCTATGCCGAGTGCCTGGAGGAGATCGTGGAGGGCGAGGGGCTCGGTTATGAGGCCGTGTGGCTCTCCGAGCACCACTTCGTGGATGACGGCTACCTACCCTCGCCGCTGGTGGTCGCCGCGGCGATCGCCGCCCGCACCTCCTCGCTCAAGATCGGGACCAACGTCCTGCTGCTGCCGATGCACCACCCCTTGCGGGTGGCGGAGGACGCGGCGGTGGTGGATCTTATCTCCGGCGGGCGGTTTGTCCTCGGGGTGGGGCTGGGGTACGTCCAGCACGAGTTCGAGACCCTCGGCTTCGAACGCCGGTACAGGCCCTCCCTGCTGGAGGAGGGGGTGCGGGTCATCCGGCAGGCCTGGGAGAAGGGGCGCATCGGCTTCGAGGGGAAGCGCTGGAGGTTCGAGGATCTCCCCTTCGAGCCGCGGCCCGGAAGGAGGATCCCGGTTTACTTCGGCGGCTACAGCGAGCCCGCCGTGGACCGGGCAGCCCGGATGGCCGACGGCTTCCTGGTCGGCGGGAGGAAGCCGCCGGAGCAGATGTACGCCTGGCTGCAGGAGGCGCTGGAGCGCCACGGGAGGGACCCCCGAGGCTTCCCGTTCATAGTCTCCACTACCGTCTACCTGGACGAGGACCCGGACCGGGCGTGGGAGGAGGTCGCCCCGTGCATCGCCTACCAGGCCACCCGCTACGCCGAGTGGGGCACCGACCGGGGGCGGCCGAAGCCTCCCCCGATCCGGCCCGAGGACCTGCCGCGCGAACGATACCTCGTCGGGACCCCGGAGGAGGTGGCCGGGAGGCTCGTCGGGATGCACCGGCGGGCGCCCTACGACCACCTCTGCTTCTGGGCCCGGCTTCCCGGCCTCACCCACGAGCAGGCGCTCCGCAACATGCGGCTCTTCGCCTCGGAGGTGGTACCCCGGGTGCGCGAGGCGCTCTCCGGTTGAGCTGGCTGCGGGAGGTGCTCTCCCCGGAGGAGGCGTCGTTTCTGGTGAGCCGGAGGGTGGCGCGCCTGGCCACCGCCTCCTCCGGCGGCGAGCCGCACGTGGTGCCGGTCTGCTTCGCCTGTGGTCCCGGGGGGATCTACATCCCCCTCGACGAGAAGCCCAAGAAGGTGCCCCCGGAGCGCCTCCGGCGGGTTCGCAACATCCTGGAGAACCCCCGGGCGGCCCTCCTCGCCGACCGCTACGCCGAGGACTGGGGCCGGCTGGCGTTCGTGATGGTGCGCGGCCGGGCCGGGGTTCTGGAGCCCGGCGGGGAGGAGCACGGGGCTGCCGTCCGGCTCCTGCGCGGCAGGTACCACCAGTACGAGCGGATGCCCATAGAGCGCAACCCGGTCATAGCCTTGAGGCCCGAGCGGGCGGCCTCCTGGGGGGCGCTCGGGGAGACGGCGAGAGGGGAGGGGCGGCTGACCGACGCCCTTCTCGGCCGCAGGTCCGTGAGGCGCTACCTGCCGCGCGGGGTGAGCGAGGAGGCCGTGGAGCGGGTGCTCGAGGCGGCGCGCTGGGCCCCCTCGCCCCACGGCGCCCAGCCGTGGCGCTTCGCCGTCATCCGGCGTCGCGGGACCAAGGAACGGCTGGCGGAGGCCATGGGCGAGGAGTGGCGGCGTAACCTGGAGATGGACCGCCAGCCTCCGGAGGTCGTCGGGAGGCGTCTCAAGGGCTCGCGGCGGCGGCTTCTGGAGGCCCCGGTGCTCCTCCTCGCTTGCCTCTACCTGGAGGAGCTGGACGCCTACCCCGACGAGCGGCGCCGGCGCAGCGAGGAGACGATGGCGGTCCAGTCCCTCGGGGCGGCGGTGCAGAACATGCTGCTCGCCGCCTACGAGCTCGGGCTGGACACCGGCTGGATGTGCGCCCCGCTCTT
>JADDKG010000188.1 GCA_020253895.1 Rubrobacter sp. | reverse complement strand
TGATCCCGGCGATCCTCCCGTTCAAGAGCAGCAGGAGCGCAACGGCAACCCCTATGAGAAGACCGCCCACAAGCCCACTCACCGGCGTGAAACCTTCCATCGTCCGTCCTCCTCGATGTCCTCTGTCATGCTATGTAGTGTATTGTTATACAGCAATCTTGCGTGTTCAAGCGCCCGGGCGTGCCCCGCTATGGAGATGTTTTCAGAAACCCGCCGGGCCCGGCGTCGGCAGGCTTGATTTCTACTGAATAATAATATAGTGTTTTAGAAAGCTTGAGTGTATGGTGAGAAGAGGAGGCAGCAAGTGTTACTCGAGCGGGTGTATGACGAGGATCTGGCCCAGGCCAGCTACTTCATCGGTTGTCAGGCCACGGGGGAGGCCGTGGTGGTGGATCCGCGACGGGACGTGCGGGTATATCTGGAGATGGCCCGCAGGAACGGCATGCGCATTGCCGCTGTCACCGAGACGCACATCCACGCGGACTACCTTTCGGGGTCCCGGGAGCTCGCCGCGGCAAGCGGAGCGAGGCTCTACCTCTCGGACGCGGGGGAGGAGCCCTGGAAGTACGGCTTCGAGGGCGAGAGGCTGCGCGACGGCGACGAGATAAAGGTGGGCAACGTCTCAGTACAGGCTGTACACACGCCGGGGCATACGCCGGAGCACCTCTCCTTTCTCATCACCGACGGGGCGGCCTCCGACGAGCCGGGGTACATCCTCACCGGAGACTTCGTGTTCGTGGGGGATCTGGGTCGTCCGGACCTGCTGGAGGAGGCCGCGGGCATGGCCGGCACGCGCGAGGAAGGCGCACGGCGGATGTTTTGGAGCCTCCGGGAGAGGTTTCTCGCCCTTCCGGACTACGTGCAGGTCTATCCCGGGCACGGCTCCGGGAGCGCCTGCGGCCGGGCGCTCGGGGCCGTTCCGAGCAGCACCGTCGGCTACGAGCGGCGCTTCGCGTGGTGGAGCAGGTACGTCGGGTCGGGGGACGAGGAGGGCTTCGTCGAGGCTCTGCTCGAGGGTCAGCCCGATGCCCCGGCTTACTTCGGCCGGATGAAGCGGCAGAACAGGGAGGGCCCCGCCCTGCTGGGCGAGCTGCCCGAGCTCAGGCGCTACGAGAGTGAGGAGCTTGCGCGTCTGCTCCGGGACGGCGAGGCGCTACTCATAGACACCCGCAGCCTCGACGAGTACTACCGGGGGGCGATACCCGGCGCGGTCGTCATCCCGGGCGGGGAGCATCTCGCCACCTCGGCGGCGTGGGTCATAGACCCCGAGGAGGACCGGAGGGACATAGTGCTCCTCGCGCGCGACGCGGAGGATGCCGGGCGGATGCGCGACCACCTCGTCCGGGTCGGCATAGACAACGTCCGGGGGTACGTCACCGACACCGAGGGGCTGCCCAAGCACCCCGTAGAGCTCGTCCGGCCCGAGGAGCTCGCGGCGGGGAACGGCAACTTCGTGCTCGACGTACGGGCGAAGGGCGAGTACCGGGCCGGTCACATCCCGGGTGCCAGGCAGCTGCACGTCGGACGCGTGCGGTGGCACCTGGAAGAGCTGCCGGAGGATCGCCCGATAGTCGTCCACTGCCAGAGCGGCCGGCGCGCGGCGATCGCGGCGAGCGCGCTGCGGCTCGAGGGCCTCGGGAGGGTGCTGGAGCTGGAGGGCAGCTACGAGGGGTGGACCAGGGCGCACAGAAAGGCGTAGCAGGGAGATCTACTACCGCCGCGCCGCCTGCGCCCGGCTTTTCAGGTAGGCGTAGATAAAGCGGTCCAGGTCGCCGTCCAGAACCCGGTCCACGTCCCCGGTCTCCACCCCGGTGCGCAGATCCTTCACCATCCGGTAGGGGTGTAGGACGTAGGATCGGATCTGGGATCCCCACCCGATCTCCGCCTTCTCCCCGCTCTGGGCGGCGATCTCCCGCTCCCGCTTCTCCCTCTCCAGCTGCAGGAGGCGCGCCCTGAGGATCTTGAGCGCCGTCTCCCGGTTCTGGTGCTGGCTCCGCTCGTTCTGGCACTGCACCACGATCCCGGTGGGCAGGTGCGTGATGCGCACCGCCGAGTCCGTCTTGTTCACGTGCTGCCCCCCGGCCCCCGACGCCCGGTAGGTGTCGATCTTCAGGTCCTTCTCCTCTATCTCCACCTCCACCGCGTCGTCCACGGCCGGCGCCACGGCGACGGAGGCGAAACTCGTGTGCCGCCGCGAGGAGGCGTCGAACGGGCTGATGCGCACCAGCCGGTGCACGCCGCGCTCGGCGGAGAGCAGCCCGAAGGCGTAGGGGCCCGAGACCGAGAAGGTGGCGCTCTTGATCCCCGCCTCCTCGCCCTCGGTCCACTCGATGACCTCCAGCTCGAAGCCGCGCCGCTCGGCCCAGCGCCGGTACATCCGGGCCAGCATCTCAGCCCAGTCCTGAGAATCCACCCCTCCGGCGCCGGAGTTTATCGTCAGGATCGCATCACCCTCGTCGTACTCCCCGGTGAACAAGCGGGCGATCTCCTGCTCCTCGATTCG
>JADDKG010000187.1 GCA_020253895.1 Rubrobacter sp. | reverse complement strand
GGAGCGGCGGGAGGAAGCCCGGGAGCGGGAGCCGGCGGACCCTCCCGCCTCCTCCCGCCCGCAGGTGGTGACCCCCGGGCGGCCCGAAGCCGGAGCGGAGGCGCCCGGCGTGCCCCGGCCCGCTCCGGAGGAGACGGCGGGGCAGGCGCTCCCGCAGGAGGAGAAGGCGCCCGGAAGCTCGCCCCCCGCCGAGCCCCGGGGCGGTGCGGAGGAGGCGACCGTTCCCGATGCCGGCCGGCCCGAGGCTCCTGCGCCGCCCCCTCCGGCCTCCGAGGTCCGGGCGCAGTACGAGGAGCCGGAGGTCCCGGTGCCGGAGCCTCCGCAGCCGGAGGTCTCCGACCCGCGGGTGCAGGCCATCCTGGAGAACCCCAACATCACCCTGACCGAGATGGCCCGGCAGGATTTGATCTCCGGGATCGTAGACCCGCGGGTGCTCGACGTGGTGGAGTTCGCCGCTTCCGAGCACGCGATCTCCATCTCCGTCTTCGCCACCGGGCACCCCTACGGCCCCACGCTCGACGCCCTCGGCTACGCCGGATACCCCAACTCCCACTACTTCGGCCGGGCGGTGGACATCTACGCGGTGGACGGGGCTCCGGTTAGCAGCGGCAACCAGGCCGCCTACGAGCTGGCGCAGGCGATCCACGCCCGGTTCGCCCCGGCCGAGCTCGGGAGCCCCTGGACCTTCGGGGAGGGCTCCTTCTCGGACGCCATGCACCAGGACCACATACACGTGGGGTGGGCCTACGCCGCGAGCGGTAGCCTGTAAAACCCCTCAGCGGGAGGGGCCGCCCGGAGATGGCCCCTCCCGGGGGCCCTCCGCCAGCGCGGGCAGGAGCGTCACCTTGCCGTGCCGGAGCCTCACCCACAGCGCGATCAGCAGGCAGCCTACGAGGACGGCGATCGGGTCGACCAGCCCGGCCTCGGGGCCGAACGGCCCACCGGTCCAGATCTCCGGCCCGGACTGCTTGATCCGCAGGAAGGAGGCCCCGGCGCTCTGCAGGCCGCTCACCGGGAAACCGTAGACCGCGCCCTGGAAGAAGTTCCAGGTGATGTGCAGCCCGATGGGGATGGCCAGCTCCCCGGTGAGCACGTAGCCCGCTCCCAGCAAGATGCCGGCGAGCGAGATGTTCAGCGTGCTGATCAGGGTCGCGTTGGGGTTGGCGAGGTGCAGGAGCCCGAAGAAGAGCGAGGAGAGCACCCACGCGGTCGCGACGGCCCCTCTGGGACCGAGCGCCGGGTAGTTTAGCCCCTCGGCCATGTTCCTGAGCTGGTAGCCGCGCGAGAGCGCCTCCTCGTAGATCCCGACGCACACGAAGATGGCGAGCGGCAGCAGGATGGCGGTGCGGAACGGCACCCCGGGCAGCCCGGAGCTGAAGGTCCCCACGACCTCCACCCACCCGAGCGCCAGCTGGGCCAGGAAGATACCGGTCATCAGGAGTGCCCCCAACGCTAGGCCGAAGGCCAAATCCAGCCACCACCCCCGGTCGATGTGGAAGCCGAAGTCCCGGAAGGGCCTGCGGTCGAGGTACCGTCCGGCTATCCAGAGGCTGAGCAGCATCGCCACCAGCGAGGCGAGGGTGCTCAGCAGAAAGAGCGCCGGCGAGGAGGCGAGTTGTCCCGCGCTCCCGGACCCCGGCCGGGGCTGGGGCCCAAGCACGAACCAGACGGCGGCGAACAGGCTGGTGAGCAGCGCGGCGAGCAGCGCGAAGATGACGAGCTGTAAGAGCAGCCTCCACAGCGCCCGGGGCCTGCGCCGGCCCTCCTCCAGAAAGATCCCCACTACCCCTCCCGCAGCTTAAGGGTTTGCCTCACTGCCTCCAGGTAACCCTCCATGAGTCCCCGGTAGCGAACAACCTCCTCGAGCGCCCGCCGGCCGCTCTCCCCCCAGCCCTTGAACCTGCCTCCGAGCGCCACCGTGGCGAAGTACACCCCCCGGTAGTACACGAGGAGATCCTCGAGCCGATGCGGGGGCCTGTCCGGGCGGGTGCTCCCTCCGGCATCCGCCACGGTCGCCACCACCTCCGGCTCCCCCTCGGGCGGCTCCCCGGCATCCTCCAGCCGCCGGGCGGCGGAGATCACCACCTCGTCCCCGGGCCGGTCGGCGAAGTCCCGCCCGGCGTAGAGGTAGCGCACGGTGGCGGAGCGGTCCACCAGCACCAGCGCGGGGACGGCCACCCGCTCCCGTTCGTTCCAGAGCCCGCAGCGGCGGGCGAGATCCCCGCGGGGGTCGGAGAGCAGCGGGAAGGGGAGGAGCAGCTTGCGGACCATGGCGGCGTTGTTGTCCGGCGGGTCCACGCTGACGCCCGCGATCTGTACCCCGAGGTTTCGGAACTCATCGAACTTCCTGGCGTAGCTGACCAGCTGCCCGTTGCAGTACGGTCACCAGTCGCCCCGGTAGAAGACGAGCATGACGGGTCCCAGCCTGAGCTGCCCGGAGAGGTTCCAGGGCGTGCCCTTCTCGTCGGGAAGCTCAAAGAGCGGGAAACGCCCTCCCACCTCGAGCCTGTCTGTCATCCTTCCTCCTCCCTCGGGGCCTGCACCTCACGGCGTATTTTTACCGCATCGGCACCGCGGAGGCCCCCGCTTCGACCTGCCCGCCGCGGACGGTTAAGATGTAAGAGATCCGGAGGAGAGGCAGGAGCGCCGACCAGCATGGACCTGAGCAGCTTGCAGGGCTACCCGCCGGCCTTGTTCTACGCGGCGGCCGCCGTCGCCGGGGCCCTGCTCGCCGCGCTGCCGGCACTCCTGCTGTGGTGGCGCGGGCGCGCGGCGCGGGCGAGGTCCGCGCTGCTGGGGGCCGCCTTCGAGCAGTCGGCGGAGGGGCTGCTGCTGGTCTCGGAGGACAGGGTGCTGGAGGCGAACGACGCCTGCGCCGCCATGCTGGGCAGGGAGCGGGAGGAGCTTGCGGGGATTCCGCTTGACGGGCTGCTGGCCGGGGAGCTTGAGCTTCTCCCGCCCGGCAAGAGCAGCTGGTCCGGCGTCCTCTCCCTGCGGGCCGCCGGGGGGCCGGTGGAGTGCGAGGCGGTGGCGAGCCGGGTGCTGCTCGGCGGCAGGGACGCGGTGCTCCTCGCCCTGCGGGACGTCACCGGGCGGCAGCGCGAGGAGGAGCAGCTCCGGGAGACCGAGGCCCGCTACCGGACGCTCGTCGAGCAGGTGCCCGCCATCGTCTACATCGAGGACGTGGAGACCCAGGCAACCCTCTACGACAGCCCCCGGATAGAGGAGATCCTCGGCTACCCCCGGGACCTCTGCGAGCGAGAACCCCTCTACTGGCACCGCATCCTCCACCCGGAGGACCGCGAGCGGGTGCTGGAGGCCGAGCGTGAGGCGGCGGAGCGGGGGAGGTTCAGCCTGGAGTACCGGGTCTACGCCAGCGACGGCCGGGTGGTGTGGCTCCGGGACGAGGCCCGTATCCTGCGCGACGAGTCGGGGACCCCCCGCTTCTGGCAGGGTGTGATCTCCGACATCACCGAGCAGCGGAGGGCGGAGGAGGCCCTGCGGGAGAGCGAGGAGCGCTACCGCTCGCTGGTGCAGCTCTCCCCGGAAGGGGTGGCGGTGGAGAGCGAGGGACGTTTCGTCTACCTGAACGACGCCGGAGCCCGCCTGCTCGGGGCCTCCTCGCCGGAGGAGGTGGTGGGGCACCCCGTCATGGAGCGGATCCACCCGGAGCACCGGGAGAACGCCCGCCGCCGCGCCCGCCGCCTCCGGCGGGGCGAGAGCGTGGAGCTGCAGGAGGAGCGTTGGATCCGCCTGGACGGCCGGGAGATGGACGTGGAGGTGTCGGCGGCGCCGGTGCAGTACGGAGGGCGGCCCTCCGCCCAACTGGTGCTGCGGGACATCACCGGCCGGAAGCGGGCCGAGCGGGAGATCGTCCGCCAGAAGGCCGAGCTCGCCCGCTCCAACGCCGAGCTGGAGCAGTTCGCCTACCTGGTCGCCCATGATCTGCGGGCCCCGCTCCGGAGCATGGATGGCTTCGCCCAGATCCTCCTGGAGGACTACGCCCCCCGCCTCGGTACGGACGGCCGGGAGTACCTCCAGCGCATCCAGCGCGCGACCCGCAGGATGGCCCGGATGATCGACGAGCTGCTCGGCCTCTCCCGGCTCGCCCGCGCGGACATCCGCCGCGAGCCGGTGGACCTCTCATCCATGGCCCGCTCCATCGGCGAAGAGCTGCGCCAGGGCGAGCCCGAACGCCGGGTGGAGTTCATCGTCGCTGGCGGGCTCACCGCCGAAGGGGACCGCCGCCTGCTGCGGGTGGCCCTCGCCAACCTGCTGGAGAACGCCTGGAAGTTCACCCGCCACACCCCCCGCCCCCGGATAGTCTTCGGCCGGATAGAGCGCGGCGGCGAGCGGGTCTTCTTCGTCCGGGACAACGGGGTGGGCTTCGACATGGCCTACGCCGGAAAGCTCTTTGGCCCTTTCCAGCGGCTGCACACCGAGGAGGAGTTCGAGGGAACCGGCATCGGGCTCGCCGCCGTAGCCCGCGTGATAGAGCGCCACGGCGGCCGGGTCTGGGCGGAGGGCGCCGAAGGAGAGGGGGCAACCTTCTACTTCACTCTATAGAGCTTTTGCTACAATATCTGTGAAACCGGAGACGGAGCGGCTTTGGGCACTTTCCCGACGAGGATCCTCCTGGCCACCGACGGCTCGCCGGACGCGGAGCGCGCCGGACGGGTGGCGGTGGACCTGGCTAACAGCACGGGCTCCGAGCTGCACGTGGTGACGGTGGCCCGGGGGCTGGACCCGGCTTACTTCGTCCACGAGTACTACTACGGTTTCCAGGAGGCGCTGGAGGCCTTCGAG
>JADDKG010000186.1 GCA_020253895.1 Rubrobacter sp. | reverse complement strand
CGTGGGGATGGGCCGGTAACCCTTGATCGTTGTCCTGGACTTCGGGGGGCAGTACGCCCAGCTGATCGCCCGGCGCGTCCGGGAGGCGCGGGTCTTCAGCGAGCTTCTGCCGTATGACACCCCGCTCGAGGAGATCCGGCGCCGGAACCCCAAGGGGATAATCCTCTCCGGCGGCCCGAGCAGCGTCTACGAGGAGGGAGCCCCCCGGGTGGACCCCGGGCTCTTTGACCTCGGGGTGCCGGTTCTGGGCATCTGCTACGGGATGCAGCTGATGGCCCTGATGCTCGGCGGGGAGGTGGGGGCGGTCCAGATCCGGGAGTACGGCCGCTCGGAGCTCCAGGTTCGGGAGCAGGGGCGGCTGTTCGCCGGCACCCCGGACGAGCAGACGGTCTGGACGAGCCACGGGGACGCGGTTCTCGCCGCGCCGCCCCGCTTCCGTGTGACCGCGCAGACGCCCTCCGTCCCCATACTGGCCTTTGAGGAGCCTTCGCGTGGCCTCTACGGGGTGCAGTTCCACCCCGAGGTCCGGCACACCGAGTACGGGATGGAGATCCTGAAGAACTTCCTCTTCGAGGCGTGCGGCTGCGCCCCGGACTGGACCCCGGTGAACATCGTCACCGAGGCGGTAGAGCGCATCCGGGAGCAGGTGGGCGGTGCCCGGGCGCTGTGCGCCCTCTCCGGGGGGGTCGACTCGGCAACCGCGGCCATGCTCGTCCACCGGGCCATCGGGGACAACCTGACCTGCGTCTTCGTGGACCACGGGCTGCTGCGGCAGAACGAGGCCGAGCAGGTGGTGGAGGCCTTCCGGCGGGAGGCCGGGCTGCCGCTCATCCACGTGGACGCCTCACGCCGCTTCCTGGACCGGCTGGCCGGGGTCACCGACCCGGAAGCCAAGCGCAAGATAGTGGGCGAGGAGTTCATCCGGGTCTTCGAGGAGGAGGCCGGGAAAATAAAGGACGCCCGCTTTCTGGTGCAGGGGACGCTCTACTCGGACGTGATCGAGAGCGGGACCCGGGATGCGGCCAGGATAAAGAGCCACCACAACGTCGGGGGGCTGCCGGAGGTGATGGACCTGGAGCTCGTCGAGCCCCTGCGCAACCTCTTCAAGGACGAGGTGCGGGTGGTGGCTGCCGAGCTCGGGATGCCCGAGCGTCTCGTGTGGCGCCAGCCTTTCCCGGGGCCGGGGCTCGCGATCCGGATAATAGGGGAGGTCACCGCCGAGCGGCTCGAGATTCTGCGCAGGGCCGACGCCGTCCTGCAAGACGAGATACGCGCCGCGGGCTACTACCGCAGGCTCTGGCAGAGCTTCGCCGTCCTGCCCGCGGTGCAGTCGGTGGGTGTGATGGGGGACGCCCGCACCTACGCCTACCCCATAGTGATCCGGGCGGTCACCTCCGACGACGCGATGACCGCCGACTGGGCCCGGCTGCCCTACGACCTGCTGGAGCGCATCTCCAACCGCATCATCAACGAGGTGCCCGGGGTGAACCGGGTGGCGCTGGACATAACCAGCAAGCCCCCCGGCACCATAGAGTGGGAGTGAGAGGGAAGGACCTCCTCGGCGATGGCCCCGTTGAGGTCGTCCCCTACGACCCGAGCTGGCCCCAGATGTTCGATGAGGAGCGGGGGAGGATACTGGACGCCCTGGGGTCCCGGGCCGTAGGAATAGAGCACGTCGGCTCGACCGCCGTGCCGGGGCTCTGCGCCAAGCCGGTGATAGACATCATGGTCGGGGTCAGGACGCTTGATGAGGCCCCGAAGTGCGTCGGGGCTCTTGAGGGGCTTGGCTACGAGTACGTGCCCGGTTTCGAGGTGGTGGTTCCCGAGCGCCGCTACTTCCGCAGGTTTGACGTCGCCGGCAGAAGGACCCACCAGATCCACCTGGTCGAGCGCCGGAACCTCGATTGGTGGGGGAGGCACGTTCGCCTCCGGGACTACCTGAGAGCTCACCCGGAGGTCGCCCGCGAGTACGGGGAGCTCAAGACCTCTCTCGCCCGCCGGTTCCGGCACGACCGGGCGGGGTACATGGACGGCAAGGACGGTTTTATCCGCGTACTCGAGAGGCGGGCGCTGGAGGGCTCTGGCTGAGGGTGATGACCTTCAACATCCGGGGCGCGTACCACATGGACGGCCGGAACGTGTGGCTTTGTCGCCGGGGGATCAACGTGAGGACCATCCGGGATGCCTCGCCGGACCTGATCGGCTTCCAGGAGCTGCAGCGGGGTAACCTTCGGGCCTACGAGCGGGGGCTGCCGTTCTACCGGCGCCTGCTCGGCCCTGCGTACGAGAATCGCCGGCCGCACTCCTACAACGCCATCTTCTGGGACCCCGGGCGGCTGGAGCTTCTGGAGAGCGGGGGATTCTGGCTCTCCGAGACGCCGGAGCGGTTCTCCCGCTCGTGGGGCTCCCGGCAGGTCCGCTCGGCTAACTGGGCACGCTTCCGCGCCGTCCCCGAGGGCGTGGAGTTCATACACCTCAACACCCACCTCGACCACGTGAGCGGCGAGGCCCGCCGGAGGGGCGGGCGGCTCATAACCCGGTGGCTGGAGGATGTGAGGCTTCCCGTGCTCGTGACCGGCGACTTCAACTGCAACCCCGGGACCCCCACCTACAAGATCTTCGCCGCCGCCGGCTTCTCCGATGCGCACCTCCGGGCCGGAAACCCTCCGGAGAACACCTTCCACCGCTTTATGGGGGAAGGCTACAGCTCCAGCCGGGAGGGGAGGATAGACTGGATCCTGCTGCGCGACGGTGTCGGGGAGCGGTGGGAGGTCCGCTTCTGCAGGGTCTTGCGCGCTTGCGAGCCCCCGCTCTACCCAAGCGACCACTACCCCGTGGTGGCCGGCCTTGCTCTCGTGCCCGGGCGTTTAACGCAGATTTAGCCTCCAGTTTACATTAGTGCAACTCCTGCGGGGGCGTCGTGGCCTATCATCGCGCCCTGGAGGCCGGGCGGTTCCTACCCCCGCCTTGGGGCCCGGCCGGTGGTTGGTGTCCGTTGTAAGCGTCGCGAAGGAGCCTGGATCTTGAGCAGACTCAAGGGTTGGAGGCTGGTGTGTGCCGGTGTGGCGCTCTCCTCGGTACTGCTTGCCGGGTGCGCCACCGTAGACGAATCCTCGCCCCAGCAGGGCGGCGGCTCCGGTGGTGGTTCCCAGGGCGAGGCGGCCCAGCGGATAAACGGGGCCGGTGCGTCCTTCCCCGCGCCCTTCTACTCGGCGGTCTTCCAGCAGTTCGCCCAGGAGGAGGGGATACAGGTCAACTACCAGTCCATCGGCTCCAGCGGGGGCCGGGAGCAGTTTATCCAGAAGACCGTCGCCTTCGGGGCCTCTGACGAGCCGATGAGCGAGGAGGAGATGCAGGAAGCGGGCGGCAACCCGCTCCACATCGCGACCGTGGGCGGGGCGGTGGTCCCCGTGTACAACCTCGAGGGCGTCGAGAGCGGGCTTAACTTCACCGGGGAGGTGCTCGCCGACATCTACCTCGGCAACATCACCCGCTGGAACGACCCGGCCATAGCCGAGCTCAACCCCGGCGTGCAGCTGCCGGACGCCAGGATAGCGGTCGTCCACCGCTCCGACGGCTCCGGCACCACCAACATCTGGACCAGCTACCTGGCTGCGGTGAGCCCCGATTGGAAGAACGGGCCCGGTGCCGGCGGCGAGATAAAGTGGCCCACCGGCATCGGCGGCGACGGGAACGAGGGCGTGGCCGGGCTCGTCAAGCAGACCCCCAACTCCATCGGGTACGTGGGGCTGGAGTACGCGGTGCAGAACGAGCTCACCTACGGCGATGTTGGCGAGGAGGGGGCCTTCGTCAAGCCCAGCGTCAAGAGCGCCCGGGCGGCCATAGCCGCGGTCGGGGATGAGATCCCCGAGGACCTCAGGTTT
>JADDKG010000185.1 GCA_020253895.1 Rubrobacter sp. | reverse complement strand
GGCTCTCCGAGCGTTCCGCCTAAAGGGCGGGCAAAACAGCGGCGAGCCGGGAAGATTAGCGTAGCTGGATCTGCCGCGCTAATCTTCCCGGCGTTTTACAGAAACCGGTACACCGGGGATCCCCGGCAGGAGGGTAGAAGGTGTTTGAGCAAGTCTACGCGCCGTTGGGTAACGTTTATGTCTCTGCGATCTTTGCAGCCATACCTATCGCCGTGCTGCTCGTTATGCTCGGTGTGCTCAGGACCGCAGCGCACTGGGCGGCGCTCGCCGGGCTTGCCACGTCGCTTCTGGTCGCGCTCTTTTTCTACGGGATGCCGGCGGATGTCGCCGCATCCTCGGCGCTCTACGGGGCGGCGTTCGGGCTCTTCCCCATCGTCTGGATCGTCATAAACGCCCTCTTTTTGCATAACCTGACCGTGGAGACGGGCAGGTTCGACGTGGTGCGCGACTCCCTCGCCAGCCTCACTACCGACCGCAGGATACAGGCGCTCATCATCGCTTTCGCTTTTGGGGCGCTTTTGGAGGGGATAGCGGGCTTTGGGGCGCCGGTTGCGATCACGGCGGCGGTTATGGCCTCCTTGGGCTTCGAGCCGCTCTATGCGGCCTCCATAGCCCTGCTCGCGAACACCGCCCCGGTCGCCTTCGGCTCTCTTGGGGTGCCGGTTATTACCCTGGGCGGGCTTGTGGCCCCGATCGTCGGCAACCCGGACGCGAACGAGGTCACAAACGCGCTCTCGGCGATGGTGGGGCGGCAGCTGCCGCTCTTCTCGATCATCGTTCCCGGCTTTATGGTCTACGTGATGGCCGGCTGGCGGGGGATGACCCAGATCATGCCCGCGGTGCTGACCGCCGGTCTCAGCTTCGCCGTGACGCAGTTTGTGGTGGCAAACTTTGTTGGGCCGGCGCTGGTGGACGTCTTGGCGTCTCTGGTCTGCCTTGGAGCGATGGTGCTGCTTTTGCGGGTGTGGCAGCCGGGGACGGCCTGGCGCTTTGAGCACGAGCCCGCCTCTGCGGGCTCTGGTGGCGCCGCCAGCGGCGAGGCGCCTCGGGCCTACGGGGGCGAGACCGGAACCGGGGGCGGGAGGAGCGGCTCCGCAAGGGGCATCTCGCCCTTCCAGGGCTTTTTGCCCTACCTCATCCTCGTCATCGTCATCATCCTCTCGCGTATAGGGGACCTATTCCCGGGCCTGCCGCCCGCGCTCAACTTCACCGAGCTCCTTAACCTGGCGACGGTGGAGTTCCCGTGGCCGGGGCTTCACGAGCAGGTGGTGAGGGTCTCGCCGATTGTCCCCGAGCCCTCCCCGTACCCGGCGATCTTCACGCTCAACATCCTCTCGGCGGCGGGGACCGTGGTGCTCTTTGCGGCGATCGTGGCGGGCTTTGCAATGGGTGCGGGACCCGGGACCCAGCTCAGGGTGTACCTGAGGACGCTGGATCAGCTCAAGCTCGCCACCCTGACCATCGCCGCGATCCTCGCGATAGCCTTTGTGATGAACTACTCGGGGGCCACCTCCACGCTCGGTCTCGCCTTTGCCGGTACGGGGCTCCTGTTCCCCTTCTTCTCGGCGTTCATCGGGTGGCTTGGGGTCTTTCTCTCGGGCTCTGACACCTCATCCAACAGCCTCTTTGGGCCGATGCAGACGGTGACCGCCCAGCAGCTCGGCGTAGAGCCTGCTCTCGCCGGGGCGACCAACTCCTCAGGCGGGGTGATGGGGAAGATGATCTCCCCGCAGAACCTAACGGTAGGCGCCTCGGCGATAGGCCAGGTCGGGCGCGAGGCGGACATCTTCCGCCTCACGATAAAGTGGTCTCTGGTGCTGACCACCGCGATGGGCATACTCGCCATGATCCAGGCCTACCTCATCCCCTGGATCATCCCCTCCATGGGCGGAGGATAGATTAAGATAGAGAAAACGTCGGGAGGGATCCGGCCTGCGCGTAGCCCTCTTTATAACCTGCTTCAACGACACGCTCTTCCCGGAGACGGGCCGGGCAACCGTCGAGGTGCTCGAACGCCTCGGGCACGAGGTCGAGTTCCCCTTCGCGCAGACCTGCTGCGGCCAGATGCACTTCAACACCGGCTACCAGCGCGAGGCGATACCGCTCGTCCGGCGCTTTGTCGAGGTCTTCGAGCCCTACGAGGTTGTCGTCTCCCCCTCGGCCTCCTGCGTCGGGATGGTGCGCGAGCTCTACCCCATGGCCGCCGGGCTCGCGGGCGACGAGGGCCTGAGGGAGCGGGTCGAGGCGCTGGCCCCCAGGGTGTTCGAGCTCTCGGAGTTTTTGGTGAGGCGCCTCGGCGTCGAGGACGTGGGCGCCTACTACCCGCACCGCGTCACCTACCACCCCACCTGCCACTCCCTGAGGATGCTCAAGGTCGGCGACGCCCCGCTGCGGCTGCTGCGGAACGTGCGGGGGATAGACCTTGTTGAGCTGCCGGAGGCGGAGGAGTGCTGCGGCTTTGGGGGGACGTTCGCGGTAAAGAACGCCGACACCTCTGCGGCGATGCTCTCGGACAAGTGTCACAACATCCTGAGCACAGGAGCGGAGATCTGCACGATGGTAGACAACTCGTGTCTGATGCACATCGGCGGCGGCCTCCGGCGCGGCAGGGCAGGCGTGGAGACCGTCCATCTCGCGCAGATACTGGCCTCGACGGAGGAGCGCGGATGACCCTCAAGGCCCGCCGTCCGGACGCATTCTCGCCCGGCAGGACCCCGCCCTTCGAGGAGACCGCCAAGGAGAGCCTCGCCGACGCCCAGCTCCGGCGCAACCTCGGCAAGGCTACGCAGACGATCCGGCGCAAGCGCGCAGCGGCCGTCGGCGAGATGCCCGACTGGGAGGCGCTGCGGGAGGCCGGGCGCGCCCTCAAGACGCGTGTCATGCGCCACCTCGACGAGTACCTGCTGCGGCTCGAGGAGTCGGTCACGCGGGCGGGCGGGACGGTCCACTGGACCCGGGATGCCGGGGAGGCGAACGAGATAGTCGCCGGGATCGTGAAGGGCCACGGGGCGAGAGAGGTCGTCAAGGTCAAGTCCATAGCAACCGACGAGATAAAGCTCAACGAGCACCTGGAGCGCGAGGGGATAAAGGTGCACGAGACGGACCTGGCGGAGCTGATCATCCAGCTCGCCGGTGAGGAGTCCTCGCACATCCTGGTCCCCGCCATCCACAAGAACCGGGCGGAGATCCGGGAGCTCTTCCTGCGGAAGCTCGGCGTCGAAGGGCTCTCCGACGACCCCGCCGACCTCACCGAGGCCGCCCGGCTCTACCTGCGCGAGAGGTTCCTCTCGGCGAAGGTAGGCATCTCGGGGGCCAACTTCGCGGTCGCCGAGACCGGGACGGTCTGCGTCGTCGAGTCGGAGGGCAACGGCCGGATGTGCACGACGCTCCCCGAGGTGCTCGTCACGCTGATGGGCATAGAGAAGGTCATCCCCTCGTGGCGGGACTTCGAGGTCTTTATGCAGCTTCTGCCCCGCTCCTCGACCGCGGAGCGGATGAACCCGTACACCTCGTTCTGGACCGGGGTCTCAGAGGGCGACGGGCCGCAGGAGTTCCACCTGGTTCTCCTGGACAACGGGCGCACAAACGTGCTGGAGGACGAGCGGGGGCGGCAGGCGCTCAACTGCATCCGGTGCTCGGCGTGCCTGAACGTCTGCCCGGTCTACGAGAGGACCGGCGGCCACGCGTACAACTCCGTCTACCCGGGGCCGATAGGCGCGATCCTCACGCCGCAGCTCGTCGGGATCGGCAGGGACCCCGGCCCGGACTCGCTGCCGTGGGCCTCGAGCCTGTGCGGGGCGTGCTACGAGGTGTGCCCGGTAAAGATCAACATCCCCGAGGTCCTCATCCACCTGCGCGGCAAGGTAACGCGCCACAAGCAGGACCGCGGGGGCCTCTCCGCGAAGCTCAACCCGGAGAACGCGGCGATGCGGGCGATGGCCCGCGTCTTCTCCGACCCGAGGCTCTACGAGCTGGCACAGAAGGCGGCGCGGGTGGGACAGTGGCCGCTGGCGAGGGGCGGCTCGATAAGGCACCTGCCCGGCAGGCTAGCGGGCTGGACGGAGGTGCGCGACCTGAAGCCCGTGCCGCGGCAGACGTTCCGCGAGTGGTGGCGAGAGAGCCGGGGGGAGGGCTGATGGCGACGGCGAAGGAGACGATCCTCCGGCGCATCCGGCGCGCAACCCGCGACGTGCCGGAGGGCGAGCGCCCCGAAGACGTGCCCGTCGAGCGCGGCTACCTCCTGCGGGACGAGGGGACGCGCGAGGAGATCGTTGCCCGCTTCGCCGAGAACGTCGCCGAGTACCGGGCGACCGTACGCCGGGTCGCCGGGGACGAGCTTCGCTCCGCGATCCGGGAGGCTCTGGAGCGGCGCGGCGTGAGGCGGCTCGTCGTGCCGGAGGACCTGCCCGAAGACTGGGTCCCCGAGGGCGTCGAGGCGCTGCGCGACGGGCCGGGCTCGCGCCTGACGAACGAGGAGCTCGACGCGAGCGACGGCGTGCTCACCGGCTGCTCCCTGGGGATCGCCCAGACCGGCACCATCGTCCTCGACGCGGGGCCGGGGCAGGGACGGCGGGCGCTCACCCTCCTGCCGGACTACCACCTGTGCGTGGTGCGCGAGGAGCAGGTCGTGGGACTCGTCCCCGAGGCCTTCGCGCGGCTCGAAGCGACGGTCAGGGAGAAGGGGCGTGCGATCACCTTCGTCTCCGGCCCTTCTGCGACCTCGGACATCGAGCTCAACAGGGTCGAGGGGGTGCACGGGCCGCGCACGCTGGAGGTCCTGGTGGTGCGGGGGCGGCCCCCGGCCGGGACCGGATAGCCCGCCTCCAAAGAGTAAGCCCGGTTCCCGGAGGTATACTCCCCTACTCGTCGCGCTCCCTGACGTAGGTGCCGGGTGCATCCTCTATAGGAGGGTACCGCTCGCTGCCCATTGGGGGCGGGTCGGTCTCCTCGCCGCAGTGTTCGGCGAGCCACCGGGCCCAGTCGGTCCACCAGGATCCCTCATGCTCGATGGCCTTCTCCCGCCACTCCTCCGCGGTCCGGAACGCCCCGGCGTCTCCCTCCTCGTTGACCCAGTACCTGCCCTTCCCCTTCGAGGGCGGGTTTATGATCCCGGCGACGTGCCCGCTCGAAGCCAGCACGAAGCGGACCCGGGCGCTGGTGAGGTGCCCTATCTTCCACGCCGACCTCCACGGCACGATATGGTCCTTCTCAGCCCCTACCGCGTAGACCTCCCCCGAGATCCTGCGCAGGTCGATGGGCCGGCCGCCGAGCTTCACCTTTCCCGGCTTGATGAGGTTGTTCTCCAGGTAGGTGTTGCGCAGGTAGAAGCTGTGGGCGGCGCGGGCCATCCGGGTGCTGTCGGAGTTCCAGTAGAGCAGGTCGAACGCGGGGGGCTTCTGGCCCATAAGGTAGTTGTTTACGACGCTGGACCAGATGAGGTCGCTCGGGCGCAGCAGATTGAACATGTTGTAGAGCGCCCGGCCCTCGAGGTAGCCCCGCTCCATCATCTGTTGCTCGATAAAGTCTATCTGCGGCTCGTCGATAAACACCGAGGTGTCCCCCACGTCGGAGAAGTCCAGCAGCGAGACGATAAAGGTGGCAGGCCCGAAGCCGTCCTCCCCGCCCGCCGCGAGGTAGGCGAGCGTCATTGCCAGCAGGGTTCCGCCGATGCAGTAGCCCATGGGGTTGACGGTCTCGGAGCCGGTGATCTCGCGCGCCACCTCGGCCGCCCGCAGGGGTCCCTCGTTCATGTAGTCCTCGAAGGTGGTGTCCTCCATGGAGGCGTCCGGGTTCTTCCAGGAGATCATGAACAGCGTGAACCCCTGCTCGAGCATGTACCGGACGAAGCTGTTCTCAGGCCTGAGGTCGAGGATGTAGTACTTGTTGATCCAGGGCGGTATCCAGAGCAGGGGCACCTCGCGGACCTTCTCCGTCCGGGGCTCGTACTGGATGAGCTCGATGAGCCGGCTGCGGTAGACGACCTTGCCGGGGGTGGTGGCCAGATCCTTCCCGAGCTCGAATGCGGTCATGTCGGTCAGGCTGAGCCGCCCCCGCCGGATGTCCTCCAGGAGGTTACGGACCCCGGCGACGAGGCTCGCCCCCCCGGTCTCCATGGCCCGCCTGAGCGCCGCCGGGTTGGTGAGCAGGAAGTTGACCGGCGCCATGGCCTCTACGAACTGGCGCAGGTAGAACCTCAGGCGTCGCTCCTCCTCCTCGTCCTCGCCGGCGGTCTCCTCGGCCTCCCGCATGAGGTACTCGGAGGCGAGCAGGTAGGTCTCCTTGAGCATCCGGTAGTAGGGGTGCTCTTCCCACTCTGGGGCTGAGAAGCGCCGGTCGCGGCGCCCCTCCCGCTGCGAGGTCGGCAGCCCCCACGCCCGCGAGACGGCGGCATTCCAGGACTCCATGGCCGCGCTCCAGGAGCGCAGGTTGTAGTCCACAGCCCGCTGCATGGCCCGGCCCGGGTCGGACATCTCCCGCATCCAGAGCTTCTGCAGAGCCCAAATCACCTCAGCCCAGTTTATGGGGATGACCCGGTGTAGCGGGTTTGCCTCCCACGCCGCCTCCACAGCCGAGAGCAGGGGATCCCTCACCGCCGCAGACCTCGCCTGCTCCTCGAGGCCCCGCCTCAGCCACTCCCACCAGGCACCGGACGGCATGGAACGTCCAGAGGCCGTCGGCGTACCACCGGACTCGCTCACCACAATCTCCTCCCGAAGGACCTCTCCATCACCCTCTTCCTGGTATAGGCAGTTTAACCCCTCCCGGTCCCCCGCGCTTGACCGGGAGGGGTCCCCACGCGTATATTTGCCGCGCCATGGCACCGGGCCCGCACACGGGAGGACCGGGAGGGGCCAGCCCCCCGGACTTCGCCAAGATCGACCGGCTGCTCTCCGCGGAGGAGCTGGAGGTCCGCGACCGGGTGCGCGCCTTCGTGGAAGAGGAGGTCCTCCCGGTCGCCGCGGACCACTGGGACCGCGCCGAGTTCCCCTTCGGGCTCCTGAAGGGGCTGGGCGGGCTCGGGATAATGGGCGGCACCTACGAGAAGCGCTACGGCGGCTCCGGGATGAACAACGTGGCCTACGGCCTGGGGGTAGCCGAGCTGGCCCGGGGCTCCGGCAGCCTCTCCACCTTCCTGCACGTCCAGAGCGGGCTGGCGATGGCGGCCATCCACGAGCTGGGCAGCGAGGAGCAGAAGGAGCGCTGGCTTCCGGCGATGGCCCGCTGCGAGAGGATCGGCTGCTTTGCCCTCACCGAGCCCGAGGCCGGGAGCGACCCCGCCTCGATGCGGACCACCGCCTCCCGGGTCGCGGGCGGCTACGTGCTGGAGGGGGAGAAGCGTTGGATCGGGAACGCCTCCTTTGCGGACGTGGCGGTGGTGTGGGCAAAGGGCGAGGACGGCAGGATCCGGGGCTTCCTGGTGGAGAAGGGAACCGAGGGCTTCGAGGCCCGCGTGATACCGCGCAAGGGCTCCCAGCGGGCCGTCTGGCAGGCCCACATCCGGCTGCAGAGCTGCTTCGTCCCGGAGGAGAACCGCCTCCCCCTGGCCGAGGGGCTCGGCTCCACCCTCTCCATCCTGACCCACTCTCGCTACGGGGTGGGCTGGGACGGGCTGGGGCAGGCGGCCGACTGCTACGAGAGGGCCCTCGCCTACGCCCGGAAGAGGAGACAGTTCGGCTCTCCAATCGCCGCCTTCCAGCTGGTCCAGAACCGGCTCGCCCGGATGGTCGCTGACCTCACCCAGCTGCGGCTCCTCGCGGTGCACATGGGGCGCCTGAAGGACGCCGGCGAGCTGGACCCGCCGCTGGTCTCGATGTTCAAGATGAGCAGCCTCTCCCGGGCCCGCAAGATCGCCGCCCTCGCCCGCGAGACCCTTGGAGGCAACGGTATACTGCTTG
>JADDKG010000184.1 GCA_020253895.1 Rubrobacter sp. | reverse complement strand
CGGTGCTGGACGCCGCGGGACACGGCAAGCGGGTGATCGGCTTCCCGGCCGCCCCGGCCATCTGGGCGCTGCGCATCCTGGACCGCCTCGGCCTCTCCCCCCTCTACAAGTGGGTCTACGAGACGGTTTCTAAGGACTCCTTCGTGTCCATAGAGAAGGCGGAGCGGCAGCTGGGCTTCACCCCGAAGTACTCGAATAGGGAGGCCCTGCTGCGGAACTTCCGGTGGTACCTGGAGAACCTGGACCGGTTCCAGAACGCCTCGGGCGTCTCGCACCGGGTGCCGTGGAAGCAGGGGGCCATAGGGCTGCTGAAGAAGGTGTTCTGAGCGCCGGAGGGGTGTGATCCGGCCCGCCCCCCACACCGTATATACCGGGCAGAGGGACGGACCGGTCACACCTCAGTTGTTGCGCTTATCGCTCTTCAGCTGCTTTCACGCCAACCGCCGGTCCGTCCCGACCCCTTCCCGGCGGCCTACCTCAGCAGCGAGAAGACCTGGTTGAGGAGGTTGGCCACGGCGTTGGCGGGCACACCCCTATCGAGCAGGCCGGTTATCGCGCACAGCAGGTTGCCGAGCAGGTTGCCCGGACCCGGGACCGCGTTGACGTCCAGCGTGATCGGCGAGAGGTCCACGGTGAGCCCGAGCAGGTCCAAGTAGATCGGACCGATATCCAGGAAGAGGATGTCGCAGACCTCGCCCTGCTGCACCGAAGCGGTGGTCGTGAAGGTCTGGTCGGAGACCTCTTGCACGGTGCCGTCCGCAAGCGTCGCCGTCCCGTTGAGGACGCCGCTTACTACCAGGTCGCCGTTGCGGTTGACCGAGGCCCGCAGATCGGAGACCGTCCCCTGGAAGGTCCCGCCATCGGAGAGCTTTCCGCTGACCGGAAGCGCCCCGGGCCCGCTCCCCGGCTGCGCCGCCCGGGCGGCCCCCTGCGGCAGCACCGCCATCATCGCCAGGAGCGCCGCCGCCAGCAGCACCGCCAGCAGCCGGGCACCCAGGCCAAATTCTGCCCTGCGTTCCATCCCTCTCACCCCCCGTAAGGGTGGCTTTCACGTCACCCCCGTTCCTACCCGGCCCCGGGCCGCTTAAACGTTTGTTATCAAACTGTTATTTTTCGTTAAGAGAGGCGGCGGCCGTCCGGTCGGCGAGCCAGAGCAGCTCCCCGGCCACAGGCCGGACGAGCCGGGCGGGGTACTGCCGGGGGTCTGCGGAGCCCCCGAGCACCGCGCGGAGGGCCTCCGCCTTTTCCCTGCCGGAGACCAGGAAGATCACGGCCCGCGCGGCGTTTATGACCGGAAGGGTGAGCGTGATCCGGGTGGTCCCCAGCTTGGGGACGGGGTTTGCGACGACGAGGCGCCCGGTCTCTTCGAGTGCCCGGGTGTGGGGGAAGAGGCTCGCGGTGTGCCCGTCCTCCCCGAGGCCGAGCAGGATCAGGTCGAAACGCGGCACCGGCTCCCCGGCGAAGAATCTTCGCAGCTCCTCCTCGTAGAGGAGCGCGGCCTCCTCCGGAGGGAGCTCGCCGCGCATCCGGTGGACGCTTCCTGCGGGGACCTTCGCGAGCAGGGCCTCCCGGGCCATCCGGTAGTTCGAGTCCGGGTGATCCGGCGGCACCGGCCGCTCGTCCCCGAAGAAGAAGTGCACCCGGCGCCAGTCCACCCCGTCCGCGTAGTCTCTGGCGAGCAGCTCGTAGGCGGACCTCGGGGTGGAGCCGCCGGCGAGCGCCACGGCGAACCGCCCGCGCTCCCGCACGGCACCGGCCGCCCGGGCTGCGAACTCCCGGGCGGCGGTGGCGGCGAGCCCGGCGGGATCCTCCAGGATGCGCAGCGTCAAGCTCTGACCACCTCCACGGCGGCGCGCAGCGCCCGCTCGTAGGCCCCATCGCGGCCCCGGCAGCGGAGCTCCTCGGCCAGCATCGCGCTCATGTCGAACCGGCCGATGTGCGCGGCGCTCTCCCCGAGCACCCGCCCGCCCCGCGAGACCGTGGCCCGGGCCTCGGGACGCTCCAGGCTGCGCGAGACCCGGAACTCGCAGCCCGCAGAGCGCAGGGTCACCCGGGCCAGTCGGGCGGCCGGGGAGGCAGGCTCCATCCGGAGCCTCACCGCTCCGGAGGGCCCCGCGAAGCGCAGCTCGCGCGCCGGTGGGGAACCGGAGGCCGACTCGAGCCGCCAGCCAAGGGAGGAGGCCAGCCACCCCGCCAAAAGCAGCGCCCGGCACTCCCCGTCCGGGGCGTGCCGGATCTCCACCTCCTCTATCTCCGCCAGCTCCCCGGCGGTCTGCGGGGCGGCGAACATCTCGGAGATCAGGGTGCGCCAGGGCGTGAGCGTCGCCCACTGCAGGTCGCCCGCCGGGGGGAGGTCCTCCCGGGAGAGGACTTCGGATACGGCCTCGAAGGCGCGGCCGCAGCCGCCCCACGAGGCGGAGTCCAGGATCAGGCGGTCCGCCAGCCGGGCGAGCCGGGCGAACCCCGGAGAGGAGGGCGAGAAGGCCCCCGTGTAGAACAGGAAGACCGGGAGGTCCGGGATCAGGAGCGGCCCGGCGATGCTCTCCAGGTGCCGGGCGGGCGGGCCCTCGGCGTGGACGGTGATCTGCTCGGCGCACACCTGTGTCCCGCCGCCCCGGGGGGTGCAGAAGGCGGAGAGCCGCACGTCCATCCGCTCCGGTCCCCCGGGGTCGGAGATGAGGAGCACCGTACGGGAGGGGTGCTCCCCGGCCAGCCGGGAGACGGCCTCCGCAACCCGGGGAGCCGTCTCCTCGCCGGTCACCGCTATGAGGTTGAGTACGCTGGCCCGCAGCCCGAGCCGCCCGTCCTCGCCCATCCTGAGGCGGGCCAGCTCCCGCTCCACCTCCTCGACGGTCATCCGGCCCCCGCCCTCGGCGCGGCGCAGCTCCCCGATCACGGGCGCCGCCACCTCCTCCCGTCGCGCCGGAGCAGCTCATCGGCCTCCTCCGGTCCCCAGGAGCCCGCCGGGTAGATCGGTATCCCCTCCGTTCCGGAAGACCAGGCGCGCAGCACGGGGTCCAGGATCGACCACGCGGCCTCAGCCTCGTCCGCCCGGATAAACAGCGTCGCGTCCCCGAGCATCAGGTCCAGCAGCAGGCGCTGGTAGGCCTCGGGCACCTCCTCCAGAAAGGCCGTCCCGTAGAGCAGGTCCATGTTCACCGATCCCACCTCGAACCCGGAGCCCGGGATCTTGGCCCCGATCCTCAGCGAGACCCCCTCCTCGGGCTGGATGCGGATCACGAGCAAGTTGGGCTCGGTCCCGGCGGCGCGGGCGAAGGGGGTATGCGGGGTGGGCTTGAAGCGGATGGCGATCTCGGTGACCTTCTTGGGGAGCCGCTTGCCGGTGCGGACGTAGAATGGCACCCCGGCCCAGCGCCAGTTGTCTATGTAGAGCTTGAGGGCGGCGTAGGTCTCGGTGGTGGAGTCCGGCGCGACCCCTTTCTCCTCCCGGTAGCCTTTGACCTCCTCCCCCCAGATCCAGCCGCGCCCGTACTGCCCCCGCACCGCAACCTCCCCCACCCTCTCCTCCGGGATCGGCCGGACGGCGCTCAGCACCTTCACCTTCTCGTTGCGCACCGGCTCGGGGTCGAAGGCCACCGGCGGCTCCATGGCGGTCAGGCACAGCAGCTGCATCATGTGGTTCTGCACGATGTCCCGCAGGGCCCCGGCCTCCTCGTAGAAGGAACCCCGGCCCTCTATCCCGATGTCCTCGGCGACGGTGATCTGGACGTGGTCCACGT
>JADDKG010000183.1 GCA_020253895.1 Rubrobacter sp. | reverse complement strand
CGCAGTCCATGCAGCGCGAGGCCTGAGCCCGCAGCTCGCCTTCGGGCATCGGCCTGTAGACGTGGCGGTAGTCCCGGACGCGCTCCTCCACCGGGCGTTTGGGGACGGGCTTGCGACCTATCTTGAGAAAGCCCTTCGGGTCGCCCATCAGCCGGCCACCTCCACCTCGGCCTCCTGCCGCTCCTCGAGAACCCGCTTGAGGTCGTGCGGCATGACCTTCACGAACTTGGGCAGGAGCGACTCCCACTCCTCGAGCACCCGCCGCGCCACCGCGCTCCCGGTCCAGCGCAGGTGGGCCTCCACCATCTCCCTCAGCAGCGCCACGTCCTCCTCGGACTCCACCGCCTCGAGGCCGACCATGTCGGTGTTGCAGAGCTTCTCGAAGCGGCTCTCCTCGTCGAGCACAAAGGCCATCCCCCCGCTCATCCCGGCGGCGAAGTTGCGCCCGGTGGGGCCGAGCACAACCACCACGCCGCCGGTCATGTACTCGCAGCCGTGGTCGCCGACACCCTCCACGACGGCGCGGGCGCCGGAGTTGCGGACCGCGAAGCGCTCCCCGGCGAACCCCCGGAAGTACGCCTCGCCGCCGGTGGCCCCGTAGAGGGCGACGTTGCCGACCACGATGGCCTCCTCGGGCCGGTAGGCCGCCTCCCGGGAGGGGAACACGGCGAGCCGCCCGCCGGAGAGACCCTTGCCCACGTAGTCGTTGGTGGTCCCCTCGAGGGTGAAGGTCACACCCCTGGTGAGCCAGGCCCCGAAGGACTGCCCGGCGACCCCCTTGAAGTCTATCCGGATGGTGCCGTCGGGGAGCCCCCGCTGCCCGTACCGGCGGGCCACCTCCCCGGAGAGCATCCCCCCGACCGTGCGGTTGGTGTTGAGGATCAGGCGGGAGAAGCGCACCGGCTCCCCGCGCTGGAGCGCGGGGGCGCACTTCAAGATGAGCTCGTTGTCCAGGGCCCGCTCCAGGTTGTGGTTCTGCTGCTGGACGTGCCGGATGGCCACGCCCCCGGATGCCTCCGGCCGGTGCAGGAGCGGCGAGAGGTCCACGCCCCTCGCCTTCCAGTGGCCGATGGCCGCCTTTGGCCGGAGGCGGTCGCAGCGGCCGACCATCTCCTCGAAGGTCCTGAAGCCCAGCCGGGCCATGTACTCCCTCACCTCCTCGGCGAGGAAGAAGAAGTAGTTGATGACGTGCTCTGGGGTGCCGGCGAACTTCTTTCTCAGCACCGGGTCCTGGGTCGCGACCCCCACCGGGCAGGTGTTTAGGTGGCAGACCCGCATCATGATGCACCCGACCGTCACCAGCGGCGCGGTCGAGAAGGCGAACTCCTCCCCGCCGAGCAGGGCGGCCACGACCACGTCGCGGCCGGTCTTCAGCTGGCCGTCGGTCTCCAGGATCACCCGCCCCCGCAGATCGTTCTGCACCAGCACCTGCTGGGTCTCGGCGAGCCCGAGCTCCCACGGCAGCCCGGCGTGCTTTATGGAGGAGAGCGGCGAGGCCCCGGTGCCCCCGTCGTAGCCGGAGATGGTTATGTGGTCCGCCTTGGCCTTGGCGACCCCGGCGGCGATGGTGCCCACCCCGGCCTCGGAGACCAGCTTGACGCTCACCAGCGCCCGGGGGTTGGCGTTCTTGAGGTCGTGGATGAGCTGGGCCAGGTCCTCGATGGAGTAGATGTCGTGGTGCGGCGGCGGGGAGATGAGCCCCACCCCGGGGGTGGAGTAGCGGATCTTGGCGATGTACCCGCTGACCTTGTGCCCGGGCAGCTGCCCGCCCTCGCCGGGCTTGGAGCCCTGGGCCATCTTTATCTGGAGCATGTCGGAGTTGACCAGGTACTCGGTGGTCACCCCGAACCGGCCGCTGGCGACCTGCTTTATGGCGCTGCGGCGCTCGTCGCCGAAGCGCTCCGGGTCCTCCCCGCCCTCGCCGGTGTTGGACTTGCCGCCGAGGCGGTTCATCGCGACGGCGAGCGTCTCGTGGGCCTCCTTGCTCAGCGCCCCGAGCGACATCGCCCCCGTCGTGAACCGCTTGACGATCTCCCGCGCGGGCTCCACCTCGTCCAGCGGTATGGGGTCCTCCTCGAACTCGAGCAGGCCCCGCAGGGTGGCGAACCGGGCGCTCCGCTCGTCGAAGTGGCGGGTGAACTCCTTGAAGGTCTCGAAGCTCCGGGTGCGGACGGCCCGCTGCAGGGGGACTATGGTGTCCGGGTTCCACTGGTGGTACTGCCCCTGGTGCCGCTGCTGGTACTCGCCACCGACGTCGAGCTCCCCGTCGAACCCGGGCTCCGCCCCGCCGAAGGCCGCCTCGTGCCGCATGCGGACCTCGCGGGCGATCTCCCCGAGCCCGACCCCGCCGATGCGGGAGGCGGTGCCGGTGAAGTAGCGGTCCACGACCTCTTGGCTCAGGCCGACGGCCTCAAAGATCTGGGCGCCGCAGTAGGAGAGCAGGGTGGAGATGCCCATCTTGGAGAGGATCTTGAGTAGCCCCTTCCGGATGGCCTTGATGTAGTTCCTCTGGGCCTCCTCGGAGCCCACCCCGCCGAGCAGCCCGTCGCGGGCGAGCTTCTCTATGGTCTCGAAGGCCAGGTAGGGGTTGACGGCGGTGGCCCCGTAGCCCACCAGCAGCGCGAAGTGGTGCACCTCCCGGGCCTCGGCGGTCTCCACCACGAGGGTGGTGGCGGTCCTTATGCCGCGCCGGACCAGGTGGTGGTGCACCGCGGCGGTGGCCAGCAGGCTGGGGATGGGGGCCTGGTTGGGGCTCACCCCGCGGTCGCTGAGGACCAAGACCGGCGAGCCGCCGCGGACCGCCCGCTCCGCCCGCTCGCAGAGGCTCCGGAGCGCCCTCTCCAGCCCCTCGCCGCCGCCACCGGCGGGGAAGAGGGTGGAGAGGGTGGTCGCCGAGAAGGGCTCCGCCCCGAGATGCCGGACCTTCTCCAGCTCCGGACCGGTGAGGATGGGGTGGTCGAGGAGCACCCTCCGGCAGTGCCTGGGCGTCTCGTCGAAGAGGTTCTGCTCGGGGCCCAGCGACATCTTGAGCGACATCACCAGCTCCTCGCGCAGCGGGTCTATGGGCGGGTTGGTGACCTGGGCGAAGTGCTGCTTGAAGTAGTTAAAGAGCAGCTGCGGCCGCTCGGAGAGGACGGCGAGGGGGGTGTCGGTGCCCATGGAGCCGTCGGGCTCCTTGCCGCCCCGGGCCATCGGGGTGAGCAGGAGCCGCAGGTCCTCCACCGTGTACCCGAAGGCCCGCTGCCGCTCAAGGAGGGTGGCGGGCTCGGGGCGCGGGTCGGGCTCCACGTCGGGAAGCTCGTCGAGGTGGATCTCCTGCTCCTCCAGCCACCGCCGGTAGGGCCTCCGGCGGAAGAGCGGCCGCTTGACGTCCTCGTCGTGCAGGATCTCGTGCCGCTCGGTGTCCACCACCAGCATCTTCCCCGGCTGCAGCCGCCAGCGCTCGACGACCTCCTCGGCCGGGATCCGGAGCGCCCCGTCCTCGGAGGCCATGACCACCCGCCCGTCCTTGGTTATGGAGTAGCGGGCGGGCCGGAGGCCGTTGCGGTCGAGGGTGGCCCCTATGAGCCGCCCGTCGGTGAAGGCGACCGCCGCCGGCCCGTCCCAGGCCTCCATGAGGGCGCTGTGGTAGCTGTAGAAGGCCCGGCGCTCGGGGTCCATGAGCTCGTCGTTCTCCCAGGCCTCCGGGACCATCATCGCCACCGCGTGCGGCAGCGAGCGGCCCGCCAGGTACAGCAGCTCCAGGACGTTGTCGAAGGCGGCCGAGTCGCTGCCGCCAGGCTGGATAACGGGCGAGATCTTCTTAAGATCCTCCCCGAAGAGTTCCGACTCGAGCCGGCTCTCCCGGGCCCGCATCCAGTTGATGTTTCCCCTCAGGGTGTTTATCTCGCCGTTGTGGGCCACGTAGCGGTAGGGGTGGGCGAGCTCCCAGCTGCCCAGGGTGTTGGTCGAGAACCGGGCGTGGACGAGCGCGATGGCGCTCTGCACCGCCGGATCCTGCAGGTCGGGGTAGAACTCGGGGAGCTGGACCCCGGTGAGCAACCCCTTGTACACGATGGTGCGGGAGGAGAGGGTGACCACGTAGCAGGCGTGGGTGTCCGCCACCGCCTTGTGCAGCCGCCGCCGGATGACGTAGAGCTTGCGCTCAAAGGCCATCTCGTCCGGGGCGTTGCGCCCGACGAAGAACTGCCTGATGCGCGGCATGACCCTGCGGGCGAGGCGCCCGCAGCGCTCGGGGTCTACGGGGACATCCCGGAAGCCGAGCACCCGCTGGCCCTCTTCGGCGGCGATCCCCTCCAGCATCCGCTCGGCATCGAGCCCCTCCTCGGACTCGAAGAGGGTTCCCACGGCGTAGTGGCCGGGCGGCGGGAGCTCTATGCCCAGCCTCCCCGCCTCCCGGCGGAAGAAGGCGTCCGGCAGCTGCAAGAGGATCCCGGCCCCGTCCCCCGTCTCCGGGTCGCTCCCCCGGGCGCCCCGGTGCTCGAGGTTGCGCAGGATCTCAAGCCCCTCCTCCACCGTCTCCCGGGTTCTTCTCCCGTCTACCCGGGCTACGAACCCAAAGCCGCAGGCGTCGTGCTCGTACGCGGGATCGTAAAGGCCGGTTTTGAGGGTCAAAGGGCCGCCTCCTCCCTCATCTGGATGCCGGGATACAGGGGTCCCAACTTTTTACACGAACCATCATCAAATTACAAGTGGTGACAATCCTGTAGCATTCGGCGGGCGCGGTCCCTAGAGGCCGGATAGCTCGCGCCTCAGGCGCTCCTCCTCTTCCAGAAGCTCGGAGAGCCTGATGCGTAGCTCGGCGATCTCGGAGCCGACCTCGGCCAGCCGCAGGTTGAGCTCGCGCTCGCGGGCGGCGTCCTCGGGGGAGCGGCCGCGGGATCTATAGCGGTCGCGCAGCTCCCTCAGGCGGTCCACGGCCTCCTGCTTGATCCGCTCGCGCTCGGCCCGGAACTCCTCGCTCTGTACGTACTCCCGGACGCGCCGGACCTTCTCCTCGGAGAGGAGGTCCGCCAAAATCTCCGCCGAACCGCGCTTGAAGTCTTTCCCGCCCGCCAATCTAAGGACCTCCCGGATGTGCACCCCTGTATTGTAGCGGCTCGGGCCGCGGCAAGGGAAGCATCCCTAAACGAACTTCCTGTACACCCCGATGTTGGTGGTGTCCCGCACCCCCATAGCCTCCCTGAGCTCGTTCAGCGTCGCGCCGCGCCGGAGCAGCCGGACGGCGAAGGTGTGGCGGAGGTTCATCGGGGAGACCCGCCACATGCCCACCTGCTCACACCGCTTCCAGATGGCGTTCTGGAGCGCCTTGGAGGTGGCTACGGGCCTCGCCGCCCGCCCCACGATGAGCTCCGGCGTGTCGTCTTCACGGGAGCCGAGGTACCGCCCGAGCACCTCGGCGGTCTCCCCGGAGATCCTGCGGGTCCTCGGGGCGAGGTGGGAGCCGGGTCCCCCGAGCCTGACCTGCCCGGCCTCGAGGTCCACGTCCGAGCGGAGGAGGGTGCGGATCTCACCCACGGTCACCCCGGTCTCCAGCATGAGGCGGATGACGGCGGCGTCCCGCAGGTCCTCGCGCCGGTTGAGCGGGAAGGAGAGCAGCTGCCGGACCTCCTCGTCCTCCAGGAAGACTATCTGCTGGTCGAGCGGCTGGTGGACGGGCTCTATGGGGTCGAGCTCCAGACCGGCCTCGGTTGAGGTCCTCACCCAGTCCAGAAAGCGCCGGACGGCGGCGTCCTTCCTGTAGACGGTGAACCGCTTGCGCCGGCCCTCCAGCAGGTGGTTGCGGAACTCCATGACGTGGCCGACCCGGATCTCCCCGGCCTCCACCACCCCGCGCTCCGCGAGAAAGCGGGCAAACTCCCGCAGGTCGGCGGCGTAGAACTCCGCGGTGCGCGGGCTGGTGTCCGGGTCGTCGGCAAGCCCGGCGGCGAACTCCTCGACCAGCTCGTCGACTCTCACGGTGCGTATTCTAACCGGCTGCGACCCGCTGTTATACTGCCGGAAGGATGTCCGGTAGGCCTCGCCCCACCACCGCCCTGCTCGTGGCGGCCCTGCTGCTGCTCCTCCTGGCCGCGCCCGTTCTCCCGGACACCGACGCCGCCTCGGTGCGGCTCACGGAGCCCGCGAGGCTCCTCGGCGAGGGGGGCACCCTGAGCCCGGAGGCGGCCGTCCGGCCGGTGCCGCGGGGGGAGGTCCGCGGAGCCGCGATGACCCTGACCGTCCCGCGCCTCGGCATCCGCGACCTCCCGGTGCCCACCGGCTCCACCCAGCGTGAGCTGGACCGGGAGGGCATCCTGCACCTGGCCGGCACCGGCCTGCCGTGGCGGGAGGGCTCGAACACCTTTATCGCCGGACACGCCCTGGGCTTCCGGCAGACGAAGGTCCCTTACGTCTTCTACCGGCTGGAGCGGCTGCGGCCGGGGGACGAGATTATCGTCCGCGACCGGAGGGGCAGACCCTACGTCTTCCGGGTCTACGACCGGCTGACGGTCCGCCCGCAGGACTACTGGGTGACCTACCCGGTGGCCGGGCAGACCACCATCTCCCTGCAGACCTGCACCCCGGTCCCCACCTTCGAGCGTCGGCTGGTGGTGCGCGGGGAGCTGGTGGAGGACCCCTCCGGCTAGACGAAGAGGGTGAGGACGCCCGCTCCGACGAGCACCCCGGCCCACAGCAGGTCGAGGTTGAACCAGGTGCGCTTGAGGATCATCACCCCCAGCTTCTCGTAGACCACCACGGCGACGACCGCCATGACGGCGAACATCGCCAGGGTGTGCAGCCCCACCGCCGCAAGCCCAGTCGAGACCCCTCCGGAGGCAGCCATCCCCGGGTGGCCGGCGTGGGCCCCGTGCCCGGAGGAGAGCCCGAGGACCACCGGGAAGAGCATGAGGCCTGCTCCGTGGGCGGTGGCCATGAGAAAGGACCAGGCGGTGAGGTCCCGGAACCCGACCCGCATCCCGACCCAGCGGGGGTGGCGGCGCCTGAGGAGCCTGTAGAGCCCGAAGAGGATGAGCACCGCGGCGCACCCGTAGCGGAGAACCTCTCCGGGGACGGCGAGGCCGGCGGCCCCCAGCACGAGCAGCGCGGCCGCAACCGCGACCGCGTGCCCGAGGGCAATGGGCGGCAGCGCCCCAAGGACGGCCCCCCGGCGCCGCTCCTGCAGCCCCAGAGCAACCGCGAACAGCCAGCCCATCGCCGGGTTGAGGCCGTGGTAGGCCCCGAGCGCCGCCAGCGCCACCCAGGGCCAGTCCGCGCTCACGACGGGTAGCAGTAAGAGTCGGAGGAGGAGTCGCCGCCCTCGAGCCTTATCTGGTGGGGCCTGAGCCCGTCACCGACCTCGGTGAAGAAGTCCGGGTCGAGGGCGATGCCGCCGGCGGGGTCGGCCTCGGCCTTCGCGATCCAACCCCGTATCCCCTCCGGGTAGAACTGCTCGTCCCAGGCGGCGTAGAGCGAGTTGCTGAAGTACACCCGCCGCCCGTCGCGGCTGACCTCGACCATCTGCGGCCCGCCGTTGAGAGGTCCGGAGGCCGGGTGGGCCGCCTTGCGGACGATGCCCCCGAGACGCACCGACCCGGTGTGGCGGGGGTTGAACGGGTCGGAGACGTCGTACTGCCGGAGCTCGCCGGTGCCCCAGCAGGAGACGTAGAGGAAGCGGTCGTCCAGCGAGAGGTTGATGTCGGTTACCAGCGGCGGCACCGCACCGAAGTCCTTGAGCAGCGGGGGCAGCTGCTCGGGCTCGGCGGGCTCGGCGGGGATCTCGATGACCTTCCTTATGCCCCAGGAGCCGTTCTGGCGGTGCCAGAGCCACACGGAGGCGGAGAGATCCTCGAGGCTGACGACCACCCCGACAAAGCCGTAGGTCCTCGCCGGGTCGTGGGCGGGGCGCAGCTCGAGCACCATCTGGTGCTGCTCGCAGAGCTCGAGCGCCTG
>JADDKG010000182.1 GCA_020253895.1 Rubrobacter sp. | reverse complement strand
TGGCTCGACTACCAGCACGAGATAGCCCTCCGGCACACCCGGGAGAAGAAGAACCGGACCGACGGGGTGGATGCTCCCGAGCACATCCCGCTGCGCTACATGATCTCCTTCATCTACCCCATCACCGCGACTATGCGCCGGTTCCTCGAGGGCGGTGGGCGCACGGACGAGGAGGTGGAGAAGATGCACCAGGCGTGGTTCAAGGCGGTGGTGCTGCACGTGACCCTCTGGAGCCAGCCGTACGCGAAGGAAGGGAGCTTCTGAGAGGGGAGACGGAGGAGAAGCTCGCCGGGGCGCTCGAGCGCCTCTCGCGGGTCCTGGAGGGCCTGCTGCGCGAGGAGGCCGGGCGGAGGGGGCTCAGCCCGGTCCAGGCACGGATCCTCCTCTGCCTGCGCCACCGGGGGGACGGTTTGCGTAGGGTGGGGGAGCTCGCCCGCGAGTTCGGCCTCACCCCGGCCACCGTGAGCGGGGCGGTGGGCGCCCTGGAGAGAAAGGGGCTCGTCCGGCGCGGGGGAGACCTCGGCGACGGGCGGGCCGTCGCGCTGCGCCTCACCCCGCGCGGCCGGGAGCTCGCCGGGGAGCTCGGCGCCTGGGACCGGCCTCTGCGGGAGCGCCTCGGGGGTTTCTCCCGGGAGGAGAAGGAGGGTGCTCTGTGGCTGCTGCTGCGGCTCATCGGCGCCCTGCAGGAGGAGGGGGTCATCACCTTGTCCGGGATGTGCGTGAGTTGCCGCTACTTCCGGCCCCACGCCCACCCGGGCGCGGAGCGGCCCCACCACTGCGCCCTGCTAAAAGCGCCGCTCGCAGCGGGCGAGCTCAGGCTGGACTGTCCGGATCACGAGCCCGCGGCCGCGGGGTAGGAGGGTAAACGGAATGGAGGCCGCAGTCGTCGGGGTCTTCTACGCCGGGCGTGTGGGGAACGCCGGCTTGCTTCCGGGAGGAGTCCTGTCGGAGAATATGTGGCTGTCCGCGAGAAGCTGGAGGTGAGATGAGCCGGCCGAGCCAGACCGTGTATCTGGAGAAGACAAGCCCGCCCATGATGTTCAACGCCGGAGACGGCTTCCACTACGAAAAGCTCCCGGAGGGCACGCGGGTCATCTACGCTCCCGGGCCGGTGGAGCCGCTGCCAGACGAGAACGTCGCCATAGAGCGGGCGCTGCTCGAGCCGCTCGACATGGAGCCGCTGCACGAGCTTCTCCGTCCGGGGATGAAGCTCACCATCGCCTTCGACGACCTCTCGTTGCCTCTGCCCCCCATGCAGAAGCCCGACGTCCGGCAGCTCATCATAGAGAAGGTGCTCGAGAAAGCCTACGCCAGGGGCGTAGAGGACATCCACCTCATCGCGGCCCTGGGGCTGCACCGCCGGATGACCGAGGCCGAGCTCACCCACTGTCTGGGCAAGAAGATCATGCGCTCCTTCTACCCCGACCGGCTCTACAACTACGACGCCGAGGACCCAGAGGGGAACGTCAAGCTGGGGGAGACCGAGGAGGGGGAGGACGTAACCGTCAGCCGCCGGGTCGCCGAGAGCGACCTGCTCGTCTACGTAAACATCAACTACATCCCGATGGACGGCGGGCACAAGTCGGTGCACACCGGGCTCTCCCCCTACTCCTCCATCCGCCACCACCACACCCCCGCAACCCTCAAACACACCCGCTCCTTGATGGACCCGCCCAACTCGGCCCTGCACGCCTCCGTGGAGAGGATGGGGCGCGTCTTCGAGGAGCACGTGAAGGTCTTCCACATCGAGACCACGCTCAACAACGCCGCCTTCCCGCCCGTCTTCGACTTCATGGAGAAGCCCGAGCACGAGTGGGGGCCCATCACCAGGGCCAACTTCCTCGTCAACCACGCCGCCACAAAGAGGCTTCCGAACGCGATCCCGCACCGCATCTTCCACTCCATAAAGGCCCCCCACCGGATGACCAGCGTCCAGGCCGGGGCCACCGCGCCGGTCCACGCCCGGACCCTCGAGAACTGTTACCGCCAGCAGCTCGTCGAGGTCGAGGGGCAGGCAGACGTGCTGCTGCTCGGCGTCCCCTACCTCGGCCCCTACAACGTGAACTCCATCATGAACCCGCTGCTGGTCTACAACATGCTCCTCGGCTACCTCTTTAACCTCTACCGGGGCAGGCCGCTGGTGCGCGAGGGAGGGGTCCTCATCGGGACCCACCCCATGACCCCGGACTTCCACCCGGTCCACCACCCCTCCTACATAGACCTCTACAACCAGGTCCTCACCGAGACCAACGACATCTACGAGATCGCCCACCGCTACGAGGAGCAGTACGCCAACGACCCCTGGTACCGCACCCTCTACCGCCACTCCCACGCCTACCACGGCGCCCACCCCTTCACCGTGCTCTACTGGGCGGCCCACGCCCTCGACCACCTGGGGGACGCCATAGTCGTCGGCGCCGACCCGGAGGCCGCCGCCCGGATGGGGGTCAAACGTGCCGAGACCATCGCCGAGGCGCTGGAGATGGCTGAGGACGTCGTGGGCCGGAGCCCGGAGGTCACCTACATGCACGTGCCGCCGCTTTTCATGTGCGAGGTCCGTTAGACGTACGCCATCCCGGGCTCGCTCCCGCAGGCCTGGCCCCGGAAGAGGCCGGCTGGTAGCATGTGTGATATATCCGGGAAGGCGTAGGGAAGGAGGAGCCGGACGGGCTGGCACTCGCCAAGTTCCGGGGCTTCCACAGCCCCTCCACCCGTTTCTGGGAGGAGGAGGGCTTCGGCTACAGGAAGTACGGCACGGGCGAGGGGCACTGGTGAGCCATCGACGCGCCGGGCCCGTGGGGCTCGGGACCGCTTGAGCTCAAGGAGGGCTTCAGCTCCTTTGAGGCGGAGATAGGGATCATCAGCGGGGAGCCGTTTGCGTGCACCTGGGTGCCGACCAACCTCCCACGCAGCGACCGGGTGGTGCTGGAGGCCAACCCGGATCACTGGAACCGGGAGCGGGGACCCCGGCTCGGGCGGGTGGAGTTCGTCAACGACATGGAGCCCGCCGAGGCGCTGGAGCGGGTGTGCGGCTCGGAGGGGGAGATAGACATCGTGACCGAGGTCTCCCCGGCCGACGCACAGAGGGTGCGGAGCAGCGAGCACGCCAGGCTCGTGGTGGTGGACGCTCTGCGGATCGTCTCGGGGCTCATCAACCGGGACGCGGAGTTCATGGGCGACGTGCGGGTCCGCCGGGCGCTGAACCTGGCGGTGGACCGGGAGCGCCTCATCCGGGAGGTCTTCCGGGGCTACGCCCGTCCCGTGGCGGCCATGGCCCCGCCGCACTCCGGTGGGGCGGCGGAGGGCGTAGAACCCTACCCTCACGACCCGGAGGAGGCGCGCCGGCTGCTCTCCCGGGCCGGCTGGCCCCGGGGGAGGGAGCTCCGGCTGGCCACCACCGATGACGTGGCCCCGGTGGCCGAGCACCTGGCCGCCGGCTTCCGCAGCTCTCTGGGGGTGGAGGTGGAGCTGCTGAGGATACCGCAGGAGCAGCTGGTCGCGGCCCAGAAGCGGTTGGCGGAGAAGAACCTCCCGCTCCCCTTCGACGTGCTGGTCCACGCCTGGTTCGACCTCGCGGCGGGCTACCCGCCGGCGGTGATCCACCGCGAGTACTTCCACTCCGGGGGCGCCTTCCGCGCCGGGCCGCCGGTCCCGGAGTTCGAGGAGCTCTTCGCCAGGTCTCTCGCCGAGACCGATGGGCAAAGGCTCGGCGCCCTGGCCCGGGAGATAGACCGCCTGGTCTACGAGCAGGCGCTCAATGTCTTCC
>JADDKG010000181.1 GCA_020253895.1 Rubrobacter sp. | reverse complement strand
CAGGAGGGCGAAGGCAGCCGAAGCCTCCTCCGCCTCCCGGACCTTTAGCGAGATCAAACCCTCCGAGCGCTCCGCCGAGACGTCGAAGCCCGCCCGGCGCGCCAGAGCGGCCACCCGCTCGAGCCCGGAGAACAGCCGCCCGGAGAATTCGCGGGCCATCTCCTCGGCCCCGGAGACCAGCTCCGAGGAGCGGTCCGCCTCCTCCCGGTAGCGCCGCAGCCGCTTGAGAGCCGCCTCCTCGAAGCCCACCGCTCTCTACCCCTTCGCCCAGCCCCGCAACACCCGGTCGGCAACCCCGGGCAACAGCGTCACCGCACCCACGAACAGCCTGTCCAGCGGGCGCACGTAGACGTCGCGCGGCCCCCGCTCCGCGGCCCACGCTATCCGGCGCGCCACCCTCTCCGGGGAGACACCCCTCGGCCGCCAGCCGCGCTTCTCGCCCCCGGTGCGCCGGGAGTTCTCCCGGAAGGCGGTGCGGGTGGTCCCCGGGTAGACGCTGGTGACCGTGATCCCCATCCCGGCCACCTCCACCCGCAGGGCGTCCGAGAGGGCGTTCAGCGCGGCCTTCGTCGCACAGTACGCCCCGACCATGGGAATGGAGCGCTTCCCGATCACCGAGGAGACGTTGATTATCCTGCTCCCCGGCCCCATGTGCGGCAGCGCCTCCTGGATGCAGTGGAGCGCACCAATCACGTTGACCTCGAAGACGTAGCGGAGATCCTCGGGCCGCACCTCGGAGATCTTCCCGGAGAGGCCGAGCCCGGCGTTGTTGACCAGGATGTCCACCCCTCCGAGCTCCCCCACCGCCCGGCCGATCATCCGCCGCACCGAGTCCCGGCTCGCCACGTCGGTCCTCACCGGTAGCGCCCGCCCCCCGGAGGACTCTATCTCCCGGCGCAGCCCCTCCAGCCGCTCCGCATCCCGGGCGGCGAGGACCACCGCAGCCCCCCTGCGGGCCAGCTCGCGGGCGGTCGCCGCGCCGATCCCGCTGGAGGCCCCGGTCACCACGGCCACTTTTCCGGAGAGAGCCTGCTCCACACGGATAAAGTTAGCAGAAAATACGCAGTTTGAGCTATGGTGGGCCCGCCGGCCGCGAAGTCTCCCAAAGAGCACAGGAGATCCACGTAACCGGCAGGAGGGTGCTCTCCACCCTCGTGGACGGCCTGCTGCTGACCCGTCGCCCTGCTATCCGGGAACACCTTGGCAAGGGGGCTCGGGCGTCAGCGCGGCGACCGGCCCGGTCGGCACCCTTCTGACGCTGGGGCAGACCGTCGGCGAGATGCTCCTCGGGATCCGGGTGATCCGGGAGAGCGACGGAGAGCGCCCCGGGCTCAAGGCCGCGCTCGTCCGCAACGTCCTGCGGCTGGTGGACGGCTTTCTGCGGCACCTGGTCGCCTTCGTTACGGTCCTGATCTCTGACAAGAACCAGCGCCTGGGCGACATGGCGGCCCACACGCCGGTGGTCAGGGCCTCCTGAGCAGCGGAGGACCCGCCCGTCTATACTCCCCTGCGTGGGAGAGACGGGCAGCGGACGGGTGCTGGTCGCCGTAACGGGCGGCATCGCCGCCTACAAGGTTCCCGGCGTCATCCGGCGGCTGAGGGAGGCGGGCTACGAGGTGGAGGTGGCCGCTACCCCCTCGGCCCTGCGGTTCATCCCCGAGGAGACCCTGGCGGTGGCCGCCGGGCGCAGAATCCACACCGACGAGACATGGTGGGAGGGCTCTGGCAGGATCGAGCACATAACCCTGGCCCGGTGGGCGGACCTGGTCCTGGTGGCCCCCGCCACCGCCGACGCCATCGCCCGGGCGGCCATCGGGCTCGGGGACGACCTGGTCTCCGCCACCATCCTCGCCGGCGCGAGAAGGGTGCTCTGGGCACCGGCCATGAACCCGGAGATGTGGCAGAACCCTGCCACCGTCCGCAACGTCGAGACGCTCAAAGGCTGGGGCCACCGCTTCGTCGGGCCGGAGGAGGGAGCCATGGCCTCCGCCGAGGAGGAGCCCGGCGTCGGGAGGCTTGCTGCAGAGGAGGAGATCCTGGCGGCGGTCCGGAAGGCGCTCCCCGAAGAGCCCTCCGAGTAGAGCTGCCCGTGGGCGGCTCGTTTCTCGAGCTACCGGCGGAGGTAGTCCCTGAGGGCGTCCGCGGTGCTCGGGAAGGCCAGGGAGCCCCAGGGGAGTCTCTCCCGGGGAAAGCTCCCGACCTCAAGCGTCTCGTCGAGGGGCACGGGCTCGCCGGAGATGGCCCGGGCGGAGAAGACGGCGATCGCTGGCGCCTGCCCCTCGTAGGTGTAGAGCCCCAGGATACCCGAAACCTCAACCCGCACCCCGGTCTCCTCCAGGGTCTCGCGCTCGGCCGCGGCCTCGGCCCGCTCCCCCCGCTCCACAAAACCGCCCGGGAAGGTCCACCGGCCATAGCCGGGCTCGATGCCCCGCCGGACCAGCACTATCCCCCCTCCGAGCTCGAAGATGGCGCCTGCAACCAGCTTCGGTCCCAGGTAGAAGACAAAGCCGCACTCCCGGCAGACAAGCCGCTCAGGCTCCCCGCGCTTGAGAAGCCTGCGCTCGAGTCCCCCGCCGCAGCGGGGGCAGAACCTGAACCGTCCATCCCTTTCAGCAACGGAAGACTGGTCTCCCGCCACCGGTCGCAACGCCACCGGCATCATGGTAAAATACCCTGGCGCTTGCGGACGTAGCTCAGTTGGTAGAGCGCCAGCTTCCCAAGCTGGAGGTCGCGGGTTCGAAGCCCGTCGTCCGCTCTTTTCTAGTATCCGAGGTCAGCGCCCGGAACCGTTCCTGCGGCCCTGGATCTTGCGCATCAGCCACCGGGCCGGATCGTAGTACTCGTCCGCCACCCGCTCCTTCAGGGGGATGATGGAGTTGTCGGTTATCTTGATCCCGACCGGGCACACCTCGGTGCAGCACTTGGTTATGTTGCAGTAGCCGATGCCGTTCTTCTCCTTGAGGTCTGCCAGCCGGTCGGCCTCGTCCAGCGGGTGCATCTCCAGCCACTGGTTGCGCACGAAGAAGCGCGGCCCGGCGAACTCCGGGTGCTTGTGGTGGGTGCGCAGGACGTGGCAGACGTCCTGGCACATAAAGCACTCGAT
>JADDKG010000180.1 GCA_020253895.1 Rubrobacter sp. | reverse complement strand
TGATCTCGGATCTCGCCTACTTCAAGGACGGGCTGAACTTTCTGGCCCCGAACGGACAGGTCACCTGCTACTGGGACAACCTCCACTCCCTGCTTCCCTTTCTGGAGGGGAAGGGACTCACGGAGGGCATAACGGTGACCACGCGTTACAAAGACCTGGCCGGGGAGACCTACGAGACGGCCTGGACCCTCAACCCGTTCGTCTACCGCGACGACCGATACGTGCAGAGCAAGGACATCGGTGATGTCGCCAGGGGCGTGGAGGAGCTGGTCGGGAGGGTGGAAGAGCTCTCGCGAGAGCTGGAGGCTCTGCTGGATGGCCGCGACAAGAGTGCGGGCGCCGGTCGTAACGCCCAGAGCCGTAAGCGGGCGGAGGAATCCCGATGAGCGAGTCCCGGCATGCCGGGGGCCTGGAGATCGGCCAGGACCTCAGATTCCAGCGCCGCATGTGGGCGATCCAGAGGATTGGCTGGGCCGTGATGGCGCTGTCCATCCTGGCTGCGCTCCTCGGGCTGTTCGGCGGGGCGGGGCCGCTCAGCGTCGCGGTGGTCGGCAAAGAGGAGGCGCCGATCTCCGTCGAGCAGTACTACAGGTTCCTGCGTTACGGGGCACCGACGACGCTCCGGGTGCACGTGGACGCGCCGCCCGGCACGGGGGGAGAGGTGTGCGTCTGGATCGACCGCGAGTACCTGGAGAGCGTGCAGGTGCAGAGCGTCACTCCGGAGCCGGCGCGCGTGGAGGCCGGTTCTGGGCGGTTGACCTACGTCTTCGACGCCGAGATCGAGCCCGGACAGCCCACGGCCTTCACCTTCACCTTGCAGCCTGAGAAGCTCGGCGCGATCGGAGGTTGGGTCGGGCTGGAAGGTGGGCCTTCGGTCCGCGTCGAGCAGTTCGTATATCCGTAGGCATCCCTTCTCTGGAGAGGAGTACCCGATGGAATCTGTCCTACGCGCCATCGCCGTCTACGCTTTCCTTCTGGCGATCTTTCGCATCACCGGCAGGCGCACGATGGCCCAGATGACCCCCTTCGACCTGGTGCTCCTGCTCATAGTCGCCGAGGCCACCCAGCAGGGGCTCGTGGGCGACGACTTCTCGGTCACCAACGCCGTGGTGGTGGTCGTAACGCTCATAGGCGCCGACATCCTGGTCACCTTCCTGACCCACCGCTCTCGCGTGCTCGACAGGTGGATGAACGGGGTGCCCCTGATCCTGATACACGACGGCGAGGTCATAGACGACCGGCTGAAGAAGGCGCGCATCGACCTCGACGACATCCTCCAGCAGGCTCGGGCCACGCAGGGCCTCGAGAGGCTGGACCAGATAAAGTACGCGGTGCTGGAGAGGGGCGGGGACATCTCGATCATCCCGAGGCGGGCGGGATAGGGGCGCCCTCGCGGTGCTACCATGCCGACCTGGAGAAGTGACCGTCGCGTCGGGAGGCGCGCTCTAGAAAGGAAGCGGGAGTGGCCGAGAACGGTGTGAGCTACGACCTGAGCGGCAGGGTGGCGCTGGTTACCGGGGCGGCCAGCGGCCTCGGGGCCGCCACGGCGCGCGTCCTCGCCAGGCACGGCGCGCGCGTCGTCTGCGCCGACATAGAGGAGGCCGGCGCGCAAGAGGTGGCGAAGGAGATCGGGGGCCGCCCAGTCTACCTCGACGTCGCAGACCCGGACTCCGCGGGGGCGGCCGTGGAGGAGATACTGGCCTCAGAGGGACGCATAGACATCCTCGTGAACAACGCCGGGGTGGACTTCATCCGCTCGGCCACGGAGATGACGCTGGAGCAGTGGGACCGGGTCCAACACGTGAACCTGCGCGGCCCATGGCTCCTCTCGCGCGCCGTGCTGCCGCACATGACCGAGAGGGGGGAGGGCCAGATCGTCAACGTCTCCTCCACCGCCTCGAAGAAGGGCTGGTCCGAGGCGACCGCCTACGCCGCCTCCAAGCACGGGGTGATGGGGCTCACGCAGGCGCTGCACGCCGAGGCCAAGCGCCACGGCGTGAGGGTCATGGCCGTAGTCGCGGGCGGGATGAGGACCAACTTCTTCCGCACCCTCGACCCGCCACCAGACCCGGCGACCCTCCAGCCTCCCGAGAACGTCGCCAACTGCATCCTCTTCATGGTCTGCCAGCCGGCGGAGACCGTTATCCACGAGATGATCGTCACCCCGATGACCGAGACCTCGTACCCGTAAGGCGGCCGGCGCTCCGGGCGGGGGCGGTGCGGCTAGGGGGTCGCCTCGCCGCGCCCGAGCCACGCGTCCCGGCGCCCCTTGAGCCAGCCGGTCCGCGCCCTGTTGGCCGCGATCCTGGCCGGCATGTCCTCCGGGGAGAGCGCGTCGAGCGGCTTGAACGAGACCTTGCCGCCGCTCATGAGCGCCACCATCCCCTCCCGCGCCTGCCTGCGGTCCTCGTTCACGAGGCGCTCGAGGTCCGAGGCGCTCTCCCCGGGCAGAGGCTCGCCGAGCTGATCGGCGAGCTGCCCCCGCTCGCGCCGCTCCAGCTCCCGGC
>JADDKG010000018.1 GCA_020253895.1 Rubrobacter sp. | reverse complement strand
TCCAACATACACGCCCGGGAGGAGTGGCGGCGCCGCTCCGTAATCTCCGCGGCGGTGGACGCCGTCATCGCCGGGATGGGGCCTGCGGGATACCGGGCGGCGGTGGCCTACGTGCTGGGACGCCTGTAGCGATGTCCGGGCGCGCCCGTGTGCGATAATATCCCCCTGCCGTCCGGGTGGAGCCGGGCGTACCCTTGTCGCAGGCAGGCCGCAAGCAAGCAGAGGGGAGAGATAAAGCATGATATCCACCAACCAGTTCAGGAACGGCAGCGCCATACGCGTCGACGGCAAGCGGTTTACGATCCTCAGCTTCCAGCACGTAAAGCCCGGCAAGGGACAAGCCTTCGTGCGGACCCGGCTTAGGAACATGGACACCGGCGCGGTGATCGAACGCACCTTCCGGGCCGGGGAGAAGGTGGAGAGCATCAGGACCGACTCGCGGCCCATGACCTTCCTGTACAGGGACGGCGACCTGTACTACTTTATGGACCAGGAGACCTACGAGCAGGTCGCCATACCGGAGGAGGTGGTAGGCGAGGCGAAGGACTTCATAACCCCCAGCGGCGAGGTGAGCGTCCTGTACGCCGACGGGGAGGTGGTCAGCGTGCAGCCTCCGGCCCACGTCGAGCTCGAGGTGGTGGAGACCGACCCCGGGGTCCGGGGGGACACGGCCACCGGCGGGAGCAAGCCGGCCACCCTGGAGACCGGGCTTGTGGTGCAGGTGCCGCTGTTCGTGAGCGTGGGCGACCGGGTGAGGGTGGACACCCGGACCCGGGAGTACCAGACGAGGGTGTAGGATGAGCCGGCGCACGGCGCGCAAGCAGGCGTTCTTTATCCTGTACCAGAGCGACGTCACCGGCAGGCCGGCCGGGGAGCTGCTCGGGCGCTGGCGGGCCTACCGCGGGGAGCTTGAGGAGTATGCCGAGCGGGTCGTGCGCGGGGTAGAGCGGGAGCGCGAGCGGCTGGATGCCGCCCTGGACGAGGTCTCGGCGGGCTGGCCGGTGTGGCGGATGAGCGCCGTGGACCGGACCATCCTGCGCCTGGCGCTCTACGAGATGCTCCACGTAGAAGACGTGCCGCCCGAGGTGGCGATCAACGAGGCGGTGGAGCTCGCCAAGGGTTTCTCCGGGGAGGAGGCCCCCTCTTTCGTCGGGGGGGTGCTGCGGGGTGCGGAGGACAGGATCTTCGGGAAGGTGGGCGATGGAGAACCTGGCTAGCGCCGGGCGCTGGGAGCGGCACCGGCAAATCTTCGAGGAGTACCTGGAGGGGCTGGTCTTCACCAGGGAGCCGAGGCTCGGCAGGCTGCAGGAGGCCATGCGCTACTCGCTGCTCGCCGGGGGCAAGCGGGTGAGGCCCCTGCTGTGCATGGAGAGCGCCCGCCTCTTCGGGGAGGACCCAAGGAAGGTGCTGCCCTCGGCCGCCGCAATAGAGCTCATCCACACCTACTCTCTCATCCACGACGACCTTCCGGCTATGGACGACGACGACTTCCGGAGGGGGATGCCCACAAACCACAAGAAGTTTGGGGAGGCGATGGCCATCCTGGCCGGCGACGCCTTCTTCGGGGAGGCGCTCACGCTCATCACCGTGAGGCAGGAGGGAACCTGCGAGCAGCGGCTCGCCGTGGTGCAGGAGCTCGCCAGCTCCACGGGGGTCAACGGCATGGTCGGTGGGCAGGTGCTCGACATGGACCAGACCGGGGCCGGAGAGAAGACCGACCCGCAGACGCTGTTCATGATCCACCGCTACAAGACCGGAGCGCTCATAAAGTCCAGCGCCCGGGTGGGCGCCATCCTTGCCGGTGCTGGGGAGGAGGAGCAGCGGGTCGTCTCCGGGTACGCGATGGAGCTTGGGCTGTGCTTCCAGATAGTTGACGACGTGCTGGATGCCACCGGCTCCACCGAGCGGCTTGGCAAGCGGGCGGGCGGGGATGCCGAGCGGGGCAAGGCGACGTTTGTGAGCGTGTTTGGGGTTGAGGGGGCCAGAAGCGAGGCGGATGCCGCCTGCGGGAGGGCGCTCGAGGCCCTGGAAGGCCTCCCGGGCGACACCTCGGCCCTCAGGGATCTCGCCCTCTTCGTGCGCCACCGGGGGAGCTAGGAGGGGCATGTCCGGCGGGAGGCGGCTCGACGCCATCCTGGTGGAGCGGGGGCTCGCCGAGACCCGCTCCCGGGCGCAGGCCATGATCCTGGCGGGCCGGGTGCGGGTGGGGGACCGGGTCGTCACCAAGGCCGGCTTCCGCCCCGCCCCGGGGGAGAAGATAAGCCTCGCCACACCCGGGCGGCCCTTTGTCTCCCGGGGCGGGGAGAAGCTGGAGGCCGGGCTGGAGCGCTTCGGGGTGGAGGTGGAGGGGAGGCTGTGCCTCGACGCCGGGGCCTCCACCGGGGGGTTCACGGACGTGCTGCTGCGCCGGGGGGCGCGGCGGGTGATCGCGGTGGACGTGGGCTACGGCCAGCTGGACTGGCGGCTCAGGGAGGACCCCAGGGTGGAGGTCATGGAGCGTACCAACGTCCGGCACCTGGGGGCGGAGGATCTCCCATTCCCCCCGGAGCTGGTGGTCGCCGACCTCTCGTTTATCTCCGTGGTGCTCGCGCTCTCCCGGCTCCTTGAGACCGCGGGCTCCGTGCGGGAGGCGGTGGTGCTGGTGAAGCCGCAGTTCGAGGCCGGTCCGGAGAGGGTCTCCCGGGGCGGGGTGGTGCGCGACCCGGAGGCCCGCGCGGAGGCCATCCTGCGGGCCGTGGAGGGCTTCCGGAGGCTGGGTTTTGGGGCGGTGGGGGTTATGGAGTCGCCGGTTACCGGCCGCAGGTCCGGCAACCGGGAGTACCTGCTGCACCTGATCAGGGGGGAGGAGCCCGCGGTGGGTCCCGAGGAGGCCCGGGAGGCTGCCGGTGGCATCCGCTAGGCGGCTCGAGCCCGGCTCGGTGCGGCGGGTGGCCATCGTCGCCAGCCGCAAGGTTGGGATGGAGCACCTAGAGCGGCTGCAGGGGGCGCTCGTGCGCGGGGGGGTGAAGGTCGTCGAGACCCGCCCCGAGGACGACCCCGACGGCCGGGACCAGGTGGACCTCGTCTTCGTGCTGGGCGGCGACGGGACCATGCTGCGGGCCTCCAGGATCTACCCGGACAAGGTGCTGCTCGGGGTCAACTTCGGCCGGGTGGGGTTCATGGCCGGGATGCTGCCGGAGCACCTGGAGGAGGGGGTGCAGAAGGTCTTGAACGCTGGCATAGAGGTGCAGGAGTACCGCAAGCTCGACGTCCGGGTGGGGGATGAGGCCTGGCGGACGGCAGCGAACGACGCGGTGCTCCTCAAGAAGCGGCCGCACCAGATCGCCTCGGTGGACGTGTCGGTCGGGGGTGAGGAGCTTTTCGCCTTCCGCTGCGACGGGTTTATCGCGGCGACCCCCCTCGGCTCCACCGCCTACGCCCTCTCCGCGGGGGGGCCGATCGTCTCCGGGGACGCCCGGTGCTACGTGCTGGTCCCCATAGCCCCGCACGCGCTGGTCAGCCGGCCGCTGGTGCTCGGCGAGGAGCAGCTGACCGAGCTGCGGCTGGTGGAGCGGGACGCCTTGCTCTCGCTGGACGGGGAGGAGCCGCGGGAGCTGCACGTCGGGGACAAAGTTCGGGTCAGGCTCTCGGCCGAAAGCGTTAAAATAGGCCGGACCGACGACTGGACCTGGTGGCGAGCTTTGCGGAGGACCTTCCTGTAGTGCTCTCTGAGATCTCCGTCCGGAACGTGGCCCTGATCGAGTCGGCCACCCTGCGGCTCTCGCCGGGCCTGAACGCGGTAACGGGGGAGACCGGGGCGGGGAAGACGCTGCTGGCGACCGCCCTGCAGCTGCTCCTGGGCGGCCGGGCGCGCTCGGAGGTGGTGCGCTCGGGGGCGGAGCGGGCGGTGATGGAGGGGATCTTCGAGCTTCCCGAGGAGGTGGTGGCCCGGATCCTCCCGGCGGCGCTCGGGGACCTCGCCGAGGAGGTTGACCCGGGGGACGGTCTGGTGCTCCGCCGGACGGTCGCCGCCGACGGCCGCTCGCGCTGCTACGTGAACGGGGTCTCGGTGGGGGTTCGGGCGCTTGCGGCGCTGGGGGAGCGGCTGGTCTCCTACCACGGCCAGCGGGAGCAGGCCCGGCTGACGGACCCGGCGGAGCAGCTGGCGCTTCTGGACTCCTTCCTGGAGCCCGGGGCCCTGAGGGCGCTCGAGGAGCGGGCGGAGCTGTGGCGCTCGGTGGAGAGGATGCGCCGGGAGCTGGAGGAGATCCGGGCCTCCGGCGAGGCCCGGCTGCGGGAGCTGGACTTTCTGCGCTACCAGGTGCAGGAGATAGAGTCCTCCGGCTACAGCCGGGAGGAGGTGGAGCGGCTGCTCGGGGAGCGGGAGCGGCTGCGCAACGTGACCGGCCTCCTAGAGGCCGCCGCGGCGGCGGTCTCCGCGCTCGCCCCGGAGGAGGGCGGCGGGGCCGTGGACGCGGTCTCGGCGGCGGCCGGGGAGCTGGAGCGGGCCTCCCGGATGGACGCCGCGCTGGGGCCGCTCGCGGAGCGGCTCGGCGGGGCCTCTGCGGAGCTTGAGGACGTGCTCTACGAGCTGCGGGCCTACCTCGACGAGCTGGAGGCGGACCCGGAGCGTCTGGAGGCGGTCGAGGGCCGGCTGGCGGAGCTGCGGGAGCTGGAGCGGAAGTACGGGGAGGACGTACCCGGCTACCTGCGGGAGGCCCGGGAGAGGCTGCGGCGTCTGGAGAACGCGGACGAGGAGACGGCGCAGCTGGAGGAGCGGATAGCCCGGGGCGAGAGGCGGCTCGAGGAGCTGGGGGCGAGGATAACGGAGGCCCGCCGGGAGGCCGCCCGCCGGCTCGCGGAGAGGGTGCAGGAAAACCTGGAGGGGCTGAACCTCGGCGGGACGCTCTTCAGGGCCGAGCTCATCCCTTCCGAGCCGGGGCCCTCGGGCAACGAGCGGGTGGAGTTCGTCATACGGCCCAACCCGGGCGAGCCGGAGCTTCCGGTGCGCCGCTACGCCTCCGGCGGGGAGCTCTCCAGGATCATGCTGGCCCTCCGGCTCGCCCAGCGGGAGCCCGACCCTTCGGTGACCTACATCTTTGACGAGGTGGACGCGGGCATCGGTGGGGAGACCGCCACCGCGGTGGGGGCCCGGCTGCGCGAGCTCGGCGAGCGGTGCCAGGTGATCACCATCACCCACCTGCCGCAGATCGCCTCCGAGGCCTCCTCCCACGTGGTGGTCTCCAAGGAGGAGGTCTCGGGCCGGACGGTTACCCGGGTCCGGCGGGTCGAGGGGGAGGAGCGGCGCCGGGAGCTGGCCCGGATGCTCTCCGGCCGGGTGGACGAGGCCTCGCTGGCGCACGCCTCGAACCTGCTGGTGGGCGGGGGAGGGTGAAGGGCTTCCACCACTGGGGCGCCGGGGAGCCGCTCGGGGGGGTGAGGATCTCCGGCCGGGCGGTGCCGGGGCGGAGGACGAAGCGGATCCTTCCGCGCCTCGGTCCGGGGACGATCCCGATTATCGACCACGAGAACCTGGACCGGCTGACGGCCGAGGCGCTGGTGGAGAGCGGGGTCCCGGCGGTGGTCAACGCCGCCCCTTCGGCCACCGGGGCCTACCCCAGCCAGGGCGCCCTGATCCTGGCCCGCGCCGGGGTGTACATCCTGGACGGGGTGGGGCGCAAGGTGTTCGAGCGGGTCTCCGAGGGAGACGAGGTGGAGCTCGTGG
>JADDKG010000179.1 GCA_020253895.1 Rubrobacter sp. | reverse complement strand
GCCGAAGGGCCTGAGCAGGAACGCGGCGGCGTCGCGCTTGGCCCCGACGCCCTCGGGGATGCTCTCCACGAGCACCCAGAGAAGCCCCTCTCCCCCCTCCCAGCGCAGCTCGACGGCGCTGGCCTCGACCTGGGAGTGCATGATGGCCTGCGCGGCCTCCCGGGCGGCGTGGGGGCTCTGCAGGCTCACCGCCACCGTCCGGGCGGCCTTCGGCACCGGGTGCAGCCGGAAGTTGGCCTCGACGATGACGCCCAGGGTGCCGAGCGAGCCGGTGAAGAGCTTGGACAGGTCGTACCCGGCGACGTTCTTGACGACCTTGCCCCCGGCTTTGGCCACCGTCCCGTCGGGGAGCACCACCCTTATCCCGATGATGAGGTCGCGGACGGTGCCGTAGCGGTAGCGCCGGGGGCCGGAGGCGTTGGCCGCCACGATCCCGCCGATGGTGGCCCCCCGATGGGGCGGGTCTATGGCGAGCATCTGCCCGGCACCGGCGAGCTGCTCCTGCAGCTCCTCAAGCCGGACCCCGGCCTGGACCCGCAGCACCAGATCCCCCGCGGCGTGCTCCAGCACCCGGTCGAGGCGGGCGGTGCTGAGGACCAGGTCGGCCGCCGCGGGCGGGTTGCCCCAGCCGAGCTTCGTGCCGCCACCGCGCACGACGACGGCGAGGTTCTCGCGGTGGGCGGCCCGCATGACGGCGCTAACCTCCTCAACCGTGCCGGGCTCGACCACGAGGGAGGGCCGGACCCCGTCAACCGCGTCCTCGGGCGCGGCCTCCCGCACGTGCTCCGCGCCGACTATCTCCCTCAGCTCCTCTGTGGGCACCCTTCTTGTCTCCATCAGAACAGCTCCGCCAGCCCGGCCTTCTGCACCGGGTGCATCCTGAACGGACCGGGCCGCTCCCCGCACAGCCGGGGGGTGGGGAAGATTTTGCCCGGGTTGCAGAGCTGGTGCGGGTCGAAGGCGCACCGCAGCAGCTGCATCACGTCGAGGTCCTCGGCGGTGAACATCTTGGGCATGTACTTTTTCTTGTCCTCGCCGATGCCGTGCTCCCCGGTGAGCGAGCCCCCGTGCTCCAAGCAGGCAAAGACTATCTCCCCGGCCAGCTCCTCGGCCTTCTCGGCCTCGCCGGGGACGTTGTTGTCGTAGAGGACGAGCGGGTGCAGGTTGCCGTCGCCGGCGTGGAAGACGTTGGCCACCCGCAGCCCGTACCGCCGGCTGAGCCCGGAGATCTTCTTCAGGACCGCGGACAGCTCGGTGCGCGGGACTACCGAGTCCTGCACGTAGTAGTCGTTGGAGATGCGTCCCATCGCCGCAAAGGCCGCCTTCCGTCCCTTCCAGAAGAGCGCCCGCTGCCCGTCGTCCTCGGCGACCCGGACCTCGGTGGCCCGGTTCTGCTTGCAGATCCCGATCACCTGCCCGAACTGGCTCTCGACCTCGGCCTCGGGACCGTCGAGCTCGACGATGAGGATGGCCCCGGCGTCGGGGTAGTTTGGATGGACGGCCACCTCCACCGCCTCGATGGTGAGCCGGTCCATCATCTCCACCGCCGCCGGCACGATGCCGGCCCCGATGATCCCGGAGACCGCCCCGCCCGCCGCCTCGGTGTCCTCGAAGGCGGCCAGAAGGGTCTTTACGGTCTCCGGCTTGCGGCAGACGCGGACGGTGATCTTGGTGGCTATCCCGAGGGTCCCCTCTGAGCCGACGAAGGCCCCGAGCAGGTCGTATCCGGGCTGATCGGGGGCCTTGCCGCCCCCCAGATGCACCATCGAACCGTCGGGGAGGACCACCTCGGCCCCGGTGACGTGGTTGGTGGTGAAACCGTACTTCAGGCAGTGGACGCCGCCGGAGTTCTCGGCCACGTTACCCCCGATGGAGCAGACGATCTGGCTGGCCGGGTCCGGGGCGTAGTAGTAGCCCTCCCCCGAGACCGCCTCGGTGATCCACACGTTTATCACGCCGGGCTCGACGACGACCCGCTGGTTGGGGATGTCCACCTCGAGGATCCGGCGCATCCGCGAGAGCACGATGAGCACCCCGCTCTCCACCGGGAGCGCCCCGCCGGAGAGCCCGGTCCCGGAGCCCCTCGCCACAAACGGTATCCCCTCCTCGTGACAGAGTCGCACCACCCGCTGCACCTGCTCGGCGCTCTCGGGGAGAACAACGAGGTCCGGGATGACCCGGTAGTTCATCAGGCCGTCGCACTCATATGTGCGCAGCTCCTCGCGCTCGTGGATCACCCCCTCCACCCCCACGATGCCCTGCATCACCTCTACGAGCCGCTCGCGCTCCATGTGACCGCTCCTCCTTCCGGAGAGCTCGCCGCCGATTCCTTTCTTCCCACGCCGCATCCGGCGGAAAACCTATTGTATCCGAGCCCGAAGAGGCACCCGGGCCAAGAGAACCCTTGCGCCCCCGGCTCCACCCCCGTATATTACTATACGGAATATAAATTTCGGCACCTTGCAAGGAAAGGCAGGAGCGGGATGGCGGAGACGGGTGGCGGGGACTACAGCGGGCGGCTGTACAACGAGGATCTCGCGCCGGTCGGGGAGAGCGGGAGGACGTGGACGTGGTACAGCCTGTTCGCGATGTGGATGGCCGATGTGCACAGCATCGGGGGGTACACGTTTGCGGCGGGGCTCTTCTTTCTCGGGCTCACCGGGTGGGAGGTGTTCGTCGCGCTGATCCTGGGGATCACGGTGGTGTACTTCCTGATGAACCTCACGGGGATAGCGGGCCAGCGGCACGGGATACCGTATCCGGTGCTGGCGAGGATCAGCTTCGGGGTGTTCGGGGCAAACATACCGGCTCTGATCCGGGCGGTCATAGCGATCTTCTGGTACGGCATCCAGACGTGGCTGGCCTCGGTGGCGGTACAGGTGCTCCTGCTTAGGATATGGCCCTCTCTGGAGCAGTACACCCAGAACTCCTTCCTCGGGCTCTCCACGCTGGGGTGGGTGTGCTTCCTCGGGCTGTGGGCGGCGCAGCTCTTCGTGCTGCATCGGGGGATGGAGACCGTCAGGAGGTTCGTGGACTGGGCGGGTCCGGCCATCTACGTTGCGATGTTCGCGCTGGCGATCTGGATCCTGGCCAAGGCGGGCTGGCGGGTGGACCTCAGCCTGGGCTCCAAGGAGCTCTCGGCGGGGGCTGAGCTCCTGGCCTTCTTCACCGCCATCTCGCTGGTGGTCGCCTACTTCTCCACGCTGCTCCTGAACTTCTGCGACTTCTCCCGCTTCGCCCCCACCGAGCGCATGGTGAAGTGGGGCAACTTCTGGGGGCTTCCGGTGAACTTCACCGTCTTCTCCCTCATCACCGTCGTGACCACGGCGGGCTCCGCCGCCGTGTTCGGCAGGACCATCATGGACCCGGTCCAGATAGTGGCCCGGATCCCCAACACCTTCGCGCTCATCATCGGGGCGGTGACCTTCGCGGTGGCGACCATAGGCATAAACATCGTGGCCAACTTCGTCTCCCCGGCCTACGACCTCTCCAACGCCTTCCCCCGGCACATAGACTTCAAGCGGGGCGGCCTGATCACGGCGATCCTCGCCGTGCTGGTGATGCCGTGGCACATCTATGGGAACCCGGTGGCCATAAACTACTTCCTGGGCGGGCTCGCGGCGTTCCTGGGGCCGCTGTTCGGGATCATCATCGCCGACTACTACCTGGTGAAGCGGGGTCGCATCGACGTGGACGGGCTCTACCGGGAGGGTCCGTCCTCGCCGTACTGGTACAGCGGCGGGATAAACCGCCGGGCCGTGCTGGTCTTCGCGGTCTCCGCCGCCCTCTCCGCCGTGATAGCCCTGGTCCCGGCCTTCGGGCCCGCAGCCCCGTTCTCCTGGTTTATAGGGGCCCTCTCGGGAGCGGCGCTCTACCTGGCGGCCGCCCGGCGCGCCCCGGAGGCAATCCCGGAGCGGGCACCGGAGGCATAGATGGGTCCAAAGAAAAGCGCGTGCCGGAGGGCGCGGCGTTGATCTAAAATCTCTCCGGCAGCAAGCAGGACGGAAGAGAAAGGCCGACCCTCCAAAGAGATGATGCCGGAGATAGGGCCGGTGCTCGTGCCGGCCGCCCAGATCCAGCAGAAGGTGCGGGAGCTGGGGGAGCAGATCACCCGCGACTACGCCGGCGAGAAACTCCTCCTGGTCGGGATC
>JADDKG010000178.1 GCA_020253895.1 Rubrobacter sp. | reverse complement strand
GGTTCGCCTCATGTCTTGAGAACGAGGTCTTCTAGGAGGAGAGAGGGCGGGTCCGGCCGGGTCCAAACCCACGACTTCACCGAGGCGCCGCCGGCGAGCACATCTAGGCCGGCGGCCGTCTACCCCCCGATGCCCGGGCAGAAGAAAAGCGGAGAGGGAGGGATTCGAACCCTCGAGGCGGCTCTACACCGCCTACGCGATTTCCAGTCGCGCTCCTTAGGCCAGCTCGGACACCTCTCCGCGCAGGCGTTGAGTTTATCAAATATGGGGCTCTCCGTAGGTGTACGCTAAGGCTCGTCCCGCTCCAGCGGAAGGCCCGCCTCGACCCAGTCCTGCTTGCCGCCCTCGTAGTCGTAGACGTTCTCGTAGCCCATGGCCGCCAGCTCACGGGCGACCCGCGTCGAGGAGTGTCAGTTGAAGTTGGAGCAGTAGGCTACGATGAAGGTGTCCTTCTCAGGGGCGAGCTTCCTGACCTGCTCGGTGCTCTCGTAGCGCACCGCTCCGGGAAGGTGCCCCTGCCGGTAGGAGGCCTCGCCCAGCACCTCGAGAAGAAGCAGATCCCCGCCCTCCATCCTGCTCCGGAGGGTCTCCCTGTCTATGGTCTTGACCATCTCCCACCTCCAAAGCTTGTTACATCTCCTGAAGAGTTTACATTACTCCGCCGGGAGCGGTCCTCTGGTATCCTGCCCCCGGCACGATGGGAGAGCCCAAGGAGATAACCCGGCTTCCGGAGCTGCTGCGGGGGCTTCCTCCCGGGGAGCGCGAGCTCGCCGGGCGTCTCTTCGAGGTCTCCGCCGCTACGGGCCGCCTGCTACCGCCGGAGCCGATGCGCCCCTGGATAGAGTCCACGATGGGGCCGGTGGAGGCGGGGGCGAAGCAGCGGGTGATCAGGGTGACGAACCGCATCACCCTCGAGGGCACCCTCTTCAACTCCCTGCGGGCCTCCCGGCCGCTGGACACAGCGGCCGACACGGACCTCAAAGAAGAGATAGCCGCAACCGAAGGTGACCCCTTCTGCCGCCCCGAGGAGGGAACCCCGGAGAACGTCTTCGGCCGGGTCCGGGGCCGGCACGCCGTCACCGCTGCGAACATCGCCATGTACGACGCGTACCACGGCGTGATCGTCTTCCACGACCACGACCCGCTCCGCCTGAGCCCGGAGAAGGTCGCCGACTACATCGAGGTGGGTCTGGAGTGGCACCGGCGGGTTCTCGAGACCGACCCGGAGTACCGCTACCTCTTCCTGATGTGGAACTGCCTGTGGCGGGCCGGGGGTTCCATCATCCACGGCCACGCCCAGGTGGTGGCCACCCGCGGCTCCCACTACCCGAAGGTCGAGCGCCTCCGGCGGGCGGCCGCGGCCTACCGCGCGGAGTACGGCTCGGACTACTTTGGGGACCTGCTGCGCGTCCACGAGTCCCTGGGGCTCTCGGTGCCCGCGGAGGGAGGTGCCGGGGCCTTCGCCAGCCTCACCCCGGTCAAGGAGAAGGAGCTGGTGGTGGTCGGGCCGTCCCCCCGGAGCGACGGCCTGAAGCGCTCGGTGGGCAGGCTGCTGGAGCGGTTTGTCCGGGAGCTCGGGGTGACCTCGTTCAACGCCGCCTTCTGCCTGCCCCCGTCCGGCCCCACGCCTGAGGACTGGAGCGGGTTCCCGGCCGTGGTCCGGATCGTGGACCGCGGCAGCCCCGCCAGCCGCACCTCGGACATCGGGGCGATGGAGCTCTACGCAGCCCCGGTTGTAGCCTCCGACCCGTTCCGGGTGGCGGAGGCGCTGCGCGGCGCCTCCTAGGGCAGCTCGACGGTGTCGCCCACCTCCACCCCGCGCTCTTCAAAGAAGCCCCGGTTCACCTCCAGGGCGTACATGGCCGGCTCAGCGGAGACGTAGTGCGGAGGGTCGTCGTCCAGGGGCTTCATGTCCTGGATGTCCACTATGCGACCCTCCGAGTCGATGTAGGCGATGGAGAGCGGGATGAGGGTGTTACGCATCCAGAACGAGAGCCTCCGCTCCCGGTCGAAGACGAAGAGCATCCCGCGGTCCTCGCCGAGCGCGGTGCGGTACATGAGCCCCCGCTGCTGCTCGGCGGGCTCGTCGGCGATCTCGACCCGGACCCTCACCTCCTCCCGGCCCGCGTGGATGGTGAGCTTCTCCAGCGGCGGGCCACCCTCCGGAGCGGGGCTCCCGCCGGCCGGGGGCCGGTCCCCACCGCAGCCGGCGAGCGCGGCGGAAAAGAGGAGGACGGCCCAGAGGACCGCCGCGAGCCTCATCGCAGGACAAACTCCAGGCGCTTGTTCTGCCGCCCCTTGCTCTTGTGGGAGACGATCTCCACCCTCCCCACCTCGCCGGTGTTGGCGACGTGGGTCCCGCCGTCGGCCTGGGCGTCTATGCCTTCGATCTCCACCACGCGCACCATCCGCACCCGCTCGGGCACCAGGTTGACCTGGGTGCGGATGAGGTCCGGGTTCCTCAGCGCCTCCTCGCGGGGCAGCTCGTAGACCCTGACCGGGCGTTCCTCCCCGAGCGCCTCGTTGGTGAGCCGCTCTATCTCCCCCACCACCGCCGCCGTCCACTCGCCGGGGAACGAGAAGTCCATCCGGGCGCGGTCGGACCGCATCCTGCCTCCCGTCACCTTGGCCCCGAAGTGCCTCCAGATCACACCGGAGAGCACGTGCAGAGCGGTGTGGTAGCGCATGTGCGCGTAGCGCCGCTCCCAGTCCAGCTCCCCGCGCAGCTCCCGCACGGTCGGCGGGATAGGCGCGTCGAGGACGTGCAAGATATCCTCCCCCTCGCGCCGCACGTCCACCACCTCGGCCCGCACCGGACCAACCCCGAGAGAGCCCCTGTCCGGCGGCTGACCGCCGCCGCCGGGGTAGAAGGCGGTACGGTCCAGAACGACCTCCCGCCCGTCGAGGCGGACCACCCGGGCCTCGAACTCCCTCAAGTAGGAGTCGCCGAGGAACAGCTCCTCCGTCACAGCG
>JADDKG010000177.1 GCA_020253895.1 Rubrobacter sp. | reverse complement strand
CTCCGAGAGAGGAGGTCCTCCCGGGGCTCCGAGATCCTCACCCCGACGCTCGCGGCAATGCCACAGCCCGCCGGGTCTTCGATCACCAGCGACCGGACGCCGCCCACCTCGTGCTCCAGCTCGATCCAGCGCTGCATGATCCGGATAGAGCGGTCCATCCCGCTGCGGAAGATGGGGCGGAACTTGTCTATGAAGCCCTCGATGACGAGCGCGGCGATCGCCGCGTTCTCCTCCGGCCTCGCCGCCCGCACGGTGAACTGTTCGGCGTCCATCCTCACCGGAGATGGTACCAGAGCGGAGCGAGGCGAGCCTGCGCTATCATGGCGCGCATGGCTCTTGGTGGCGGTCGGCGCGCGCTGCCGGGCAGGCTCGGCTCGGTATGGGAGGGGGTCAACTCCACCTTCTGGTTTCTGCCGGGGAGTATTCTCACCGGTGCGGTGCTGCTGTGCGTCGGGACCCTATGGCTGGACCGGAGGCTGCACGGCGAGCTCTCCGGTTTGCCGCTGCTCCTCTCCGGGGGGCCGGATGCGGCACGTACCATCCTCTCCACCGTCGCGGGGAGCATGATCACGGTGGTCGCGACGGTCTTCTCCCTGACGATCGTAGCCCTGCAGCTCGCCTCTGCCCGCTACTCGCCGCGGCTGCTGCGCAACTTTACCGAGAACCGCGGGATACAGTTCGTGCTGGGCGCCTACATCGGGACGTTCGCGTACGCCCTGCTCACGCTTCGAGCCGTCCGCAGATCCTCCGACGGCGGAGCCTACGTGCCCCACATCTCCGCCTCGGTCGCCGCCGTTCTCGCCTTCGGCTGCGTGGGGCTGCTGGTCTACCTGATCCACCACGTGGCGAGCGTGATACAGGCATCGAGCATCCTGCAGGAGGCCCACCGGCGGACGATACAGAGCATGTGCCACCTGAGGGACCTGGGGACCTCCCGGCGAGGGACGTCTGCTGCCGCGTGGGAGGAGCCGCAGGAGGACCCGTTCGTGATCCGGGCCTCCAGGAGCGGCTACGTCCAGCACGTGAACCTGGAAGCCATGGCCGACGCCCTCTCTGTTCCGGGCGGGCGGGTGCTGGCGGAGCTGCCCTTTGGCCCCGGGAGCTTCGTCTCCGCCGGTATGCCGCTTGCGCGGGTGTGGGCGCCCCGTGGCCTGGAAGAGGGGAGCGTCGAGGAGCTGCATCTCGCCTTCTACTTCGGCCGGGAGCGTTCCTTCCGGCAGGACTTCGCCTTCGGGATCCGGCAGCTGGTGGACGTGGGGCTGCGTGGCATCTCCCCGGCGGTCAACGACCCGACCACCACCATGCAGGCCCTGGACCGCATAGAGGCGATCCTCGTTGCCCTCGGCTCGAAGGAGTTGCCGGAGCCGGTACGCCTGATGGAGCGGGATGGGGGCTCGGTTCTGCTCAAGGTGGGTTTCTACGGCTTCGATGACGTCGTGGGGCTGGCCTTCGACGAGCTACGGCGCTCCTGCTTCGCCGGGGAGCAGGTCTCGGTCCTGGAACGCCTGGTAGAGGTTGCCCGCCGGACGATGGAGGCGAACGGCCTCCCGCAGCGGCGCAGGGCTCTCTGGCGCGAGGTGTACGCCGTGGCCCGCGTGGCCCCCGGCAGTCTCTCCGACCCGGCCGACGCCGCCGGCCTCCTGGAGCGCGCGGCGGAGGCGGGAGGGTACCTGCTGCAAACCGGTCAGGTGCCGGAGGTCCGCTGCGGCCTGGAGGAGATCTCACGCCTCGCCGGGGGGCTCCCCGGCGGGCAGAAGGCGAGGCGGGCGGCGGAGGCGGCCCTCGGAGGCCCTAGCTGATGAGCCTCCGGCGCATTATCTGCACCGGCAGCAAGAAGAGGGCCCCGGTGAAGACCACTATCCACAGGAGATCCACCAGCACCGCGGGCGACGGGCCCGTGGCCAGGGCCCGGCAGACGTTCACCGCGTGGTAGAGCGGGGTCATCCACGCCAGCTGCGGCACCGGAGCCGGGAAGCCCTCGATGGGGAAGAAGATCCCGGAGAAGAGAAACATCGGGGTGACCGCCAGGGTGAAGTAGTAGGCGTAGAAGTCTATGCTCTTTATGAGGCTGGTGAAGAGGGTGCCCATCACGCTGAACATCAGCCCCACCAGGAACAGAAACGGCGGCAGGAGCAGCGCCCAGAGCGAGTGCACCAGCCCGAGCAGGGCGATGATCGCCGTGAAGGCCGTCCCGTAGAGCACCGCCCGGGTCCCGGCCCACAGGTACTCCCCTACCACGATGTCCTCGGCGTTAACCGGGGTGGCGATGATCGCGTCGTAGACCTTGTCGAACTTTAGCTTGACAAAGGTGTTGAAGGTGCTCTCGAAGGAGGCGGCGAACATGGCGTTGCTGGCCAGAAGCCCCGGCGCGATGTACTGGATGTAGTCCTGGCCGTTTATGTCCCGGACAAAGGCGCCGAGCCCGAGCCCCATCGCGGCCAGGTAGAAGAAGGGCTCGATGAAGTTCGGCATGAGCGCCGCCTTCCAGAACTTGCCGAACACCGTGAGGTCGCGCTGCCACACCCGGAAGGCCCCCCGCAGGGAGGGCATGTAGATCTTACTCAACGAGCCTCCTTCCCGTAAGGCGCAGGAAGACGTCCTCCAGGCTGGCCCTCCGGTAGAGGGTGTTCTCGATCGGGATCCCGGACTCCCGCACCCGGCGCTCCAGCCTCTCCGGGTCGCCGGTGTAGGCGAGCAGCAGGTCGGCGCTGCGCTCGACGTGCTCGGCCTCCCGCTCCAAGAGCTCCTGCAGATCCCCTATCCTCTCCGGGGACGGTCTGAACTCCAGCACCTCCGGGGAGGTGTTCTCCTCGATGAGTTGCTGCGGCGTCCCGGCGGCGATGATCCGGCCGCCGTCCATGATGACCAGCCGGTCGCACAGCTGGGCGGCCTCGTCCATGTAGTGGGTGGTCAGGACGAGCGTCGTACCCCCGGCCTTGAGCTGCCGGAGCTTCTCCCACACCAGATGCCTGGCCTGAGGGTCGAGCCCGGTGGTCGGCTCGTCAAGCACCACCAGCTCCGGGTTGTTGATGAGCGCCCGGGCGATGAGCAGCCGCCGCTTCATCCCGCCGGAGAGCTGCTCAACCTTGGCCCCGGCGCGCTCGGAGAGCTGGACGAAGGCCAGCAGCTCCCCGGCCCGCTGCCGGATGACCTTGCCCGGCAGGTCGAAGTAGCGGCCGAAGACCAGCAGGTTCTCCAT
>JADDKG010000176.1 GCA_020253895.1 Rubrobacter sp. | reverse complement strand
CCGCTACGACGAGCGCGGACCGGGCTGGGCCTGGAACTGGCTGGAGATCGGGGAGCACGTCGGGACCCACCTGGACGCCCCGGTGCACTGGATCACGGGCCGGGACGGGCCCGATGTCTCCCGGATCCCGCTGCGGCGCCTCGTCGCCCCCGCGGTGGTCATCGACCGCTCGGACGCCTGCGCCGAAGACCCGGACTACCTGCTCACGGTGGAGGAGATACGAGCCTTCCAGAGAGAGCACGGCCCCCTGCCGGAGGGCGGCTGGCTCCTCTTCCGCTCGGGGTGGGACGCCCGCGCCCACGACGAGGAGCTCTTCCTGAACGCCTCCTCGGGCCGCCCGCGCTCGCCGGGCTTCGACCCGGAGTGCGCCCGCTGGCTCGCCGGGGAGTCGCCGCTCGCCGGGGTGGGGGTGGAGACGGTGGGCATAGACGCGGGCGCCGCCGGGGAGTTCGACCCGCCCTTCCCGGTCCACCACTACCTGCTCGGCGCGGGAAAGCTCGGCATCACCCAGCTCGCCAACCTCGGCTCCCTGCCGCCCACAGGCTCGCTGCTCGTGGTCGCGCCGCTAAAGCTCGTCGGGGGGACCGGGAGCCCGGTGCGGGCCTTCGCGCTGGTCCCGCGCTAGCCCCTGGCCGACTCCTCGCCGGCGAGCAGCCGCCGCAGGCCCTCCTCGTCGAGCACCGGGATTCCCAGCTCCCGGGCCCGCTCCAGCTTGGAGCCGGGGTTTTCGCCCGCGATGAGGTAGTCGGTGTTGCGGCTCACCGAGGAGGTCACCGTCCCGCCCGCCTCCTCTATGAGGTTGGCGATCTCGCTCCGGGGCCGGGAGAGGGTGCCGGTGATGACCAGCCGCTTGCCCGAGAGTGGCCCCTCCTCCGGCCTCCTGCGTACCCTCTCGAAGTTGAGGCCGTGCTCCATCAGGCGGCGGATCAGCTTCCTGTTCTCCTCCAGGGAGAAGTACTCCACCACAGCCCGGGCTACCACCTCCCCGACGCCCTCTATCTGGGTGAGCTCCTCGACGCTTACGCCGCGCAGCAGATCCTCTCCGGAGAAGTGCTCGGCGATCAGCTCCGCCGTGGCCGAGCCGACGTGCCGGATCCCCAGCCCGAACAGCACCCGGTCGAAGGGCCGCTGCTTGCTCCGCTCTATAGCCCGGATCAGATTCTGCGCGCTCTTCTCGCCGAAGCCCTCGAGGGGTACGAGCTGCTCGGCCCGCAGCTCGTAGATGTCCGCCACGTCCTTTATGAGGCCGAGCTCGAAGAGCCTCCTCGCCAGCTTCTCGCCCAGCCCCTCGATGTCCATGGCCTCACGGCTCGCCCAGTGGATGATGTGCTCCAGCGCCTGTGCCGGGCAGCGGATGTTCACGCAGCGGGTGATGGCCTCCCCCTCGGGCCTGAAGACCTTCTCGCCGCAGACCGGACACCGCTCGGGCATCCGGAACTCCCGCTCGTCGCCGTCCCGCTCCTCCGGAACGGGCCGTACGACCTGCGGGATGACGTCCCCCGCCCGCTCCACGATCACCGTGTCCCCGATGAGGATACCCTTTTTCCTTATGTAGTCCTCGTTGTGCAGGGTAGCCCGGGAGATGGTGACCCCGCCCACGCTCACCGGCTCCAGCACCGCCTGCGGGGTGAGGGCGCCGGTCCTGCCGACGCTCACCACGATGTCCTTGAGCCTGGTGCGCCCGGCGAGCGGCTCGAACTTGTACGCTATTGCCCATCGAGGAGCCTTCTGGACCGCCCCGAGCCTCTCCTGCTGCCCGCGGGAGTCCACCTTGACGACGACCCCGTCCACCTGGAAGTCCAGCGTCTCCCGGCGCTCCGCCCACCGCTCGCACTCCTCGATCACGGAGTCTATGTCCTCGTGGACCTTGTAGGGGTTGACCTTGAGCCCGTAGCGCTTGAGGGCCGCGAGCGCCTCGGAGTGGCTCTCGAAGTTCTCGTAGCCCTCCCCGACGCCGTAGAGGTAGATGTTCAGGGGTCTCTGGGCGGTGATCTTGGGGTCCAGCTGCCGGACGGAGCCCGCCGCCAGGTTGCGGGGGTTGGCGAAGGGCCGCTCCCCCCGCTCCTGCCGCCGCCGGTTGAACTCCTCGAAGTCCCTGAGCTTTATGTACACCTCGCCCCGGGGCTCCAACACCTCCGGCGGGTCGTCGTCGAGCCGGTCGGGGATGGAGCGGATGGTGCGTAGCTGCCGGGTCACGTCCTCCCCTACGAACCCGTTGCCCCGGGTTGCGCCCCGGACAAAGCGCCCGCCTTCGTAGCGCAGCGAGACGGCCAGCCCGTCTATCTTCAGCTCGGTCACGTACCGCAGCCGCTCCTCTTCCTCCGGGCCGAGCAGGCGCCTGACGCGCGCGTCCCACTCGCGGAGCTCCTCGATCTTCCGGGCGTTCTGCAGGGAGAGCATGGGGACCGCGTGCCGGACCTCCTCGAACTCCTCCAGCGGCTCGCCGCCGACCTGCTGGGTGGGGGAGTCGGGGGTGACCAGCTCCGGGTAGCGGGCCTCCAGCTCCTCGAGCTCCCGGTAGAGGGCGTCGTACTCGGCGTCCGAGATCTCGGGCGCGTCCTCGACGTAGTACTTGCGGTTGTGGTAGCGGATCTGCTCGCGCAGCTCCTCTACCCGCTGTCTGACTTCGGCGAGCTTCTCGGCCACGGGAGGGATTATACGCGGGAGGTTGGGGGCTCCCAAGCGGGGAGGAGCCTCTCAGGCCCGCCGCACCGGCCAGTTGAGCCTGCGCCCCTCCCGGTCGGTGAGGACGACCACCTTGCCCGCCGGGTTGGCCCCGGTTATCTCCGCCACGGCGTAGGGGTAGGTGAGGGCCTGGGTCACGATCTCCCCCGGCCGGGGAGTTCGCAGCTCAAGACGCACCACGAGCCTCCCGTCTTCTAGCCTCGCGGAGGCCACCTCCACGGAGTACCCCCCGGAGGGCTTCCGGCCCCAGAAGACCGCGAGGTAGACCGCCTCCCGCTCCCCGGGGGCGCCCCGGCCCTCCGGCAGCCCGCCCGGCACGGCCCCGCCCAACGCCTCTTCCAGGGCCCGCCGGGAGGGGGCGATCACCGCGAGCGGCTCCTTGCGCCCCTGGAAGGCGCTCCCGGAGGAGATCTGGTGGACCTCGAGCTGCCGCCGCTCGGGCTCCCCCGGGCGGCACCCGGCGAGAAGGAGGAGCAGGAGCGTAGCCGTAAGGAGCATCACCCTCATACCCGGGAGGTTACACCACCCCTCCTGAAGGGTGGCGCCCCTTGCAGTAAACTCCGCGGGCTGTGAGGCGGCTGACGCTCACGATCCTGCTGGTGCTGTGCGCCGGTCTCACCCTGCTTCCCGCCTGCTCCCGGGAGGAGGCGGGGGGAGCCTCCGGCGGGGCTCCGGAGGAGACCGCTGCGGCCCCCGCCCGCTGGACGAGTGCCCTCGCGGGGGTGGAGGAGGCCGCGGCGGAGGCCCGCCGCTGGCGGGAGGACGCGCTGCTCTACGCCATAGCCACCCCGGAGCCCGCGCTGGACGCCCGGGGCCGGGCCCCGGCGTGGCTCTACACCTTCGTCTCTCCCTCTGCGGGGGCGGTGGCCAGCGTGGAGGTTCGCGGCGGGGAGGTCCGGCGGCTGCCCGAGCAGCGGCTGCCCGAGCCGGACATCCGGAACCTCCGCCGCAACGCCCTGCCGCCGCCCGGGAGGCTGCTGGACAGCGGCGAGGCCCTCCGGAGAACCGAGAGGGTCCGGGAGCTCCTCGCCGGGGACGGGCGCACCGCCTCGGCCGGGCTCGACTCCCTCTCGGGGGGCGGGCCGGTCTGGATCTTCGCTACCGTCGGCGAGGGCCGGCGACTGGAGGAGCGGGTCCCGGCCGTCGCCGGGGGCTAGCCCAGGCCGTAGTGCCTGCGGACCTCCTCGTCGAAGTCGCCGGTTGGCGGGTCCTCCAGCGGCGGGGCGGAGCGTACCCTCTCCGCCGGGTACGGCAGGAGGATCCTCTGCCGGTCCGGCTCGGGATCCAGGCCCTCGGCGGGGACCGTCCGGCCGCTCACCGAGACGTACTTCAGCATCCCGCTCGGGGCGTCGTAGACCGTGCGGTCCACCCTCCCCACCGGCTCGCCCGAGGCGTCGAGCGCCTCGTAGCCCTCCCACTCCGTGTAGGGGTTGTCCGACCTGTGGTCCGCTTCCTCCATCGTCTCCTCCGGGTGGCGGGGACACCGCGATACGCGTATGATACGTCGGACGTGAGCGGGGAGAGTAGCCACCGGAGAAACGCCCGGTGCCTCAAGGCGCTGGCGGTGCTGTACCTGGCGCTGGTCGGCGCCTCCTTGCTGCTTGTCTACGGGGACGCCTACGAGCCGGCAGTCCACATGCTGCTCTTTCTCGCGGCCTGCTCCGTCGGGGTGACCGCGGCCGTGGCCGTGCTGCT
>JADDKG010000175.1 GCA_020253895.1 Rubrobacter sp. | reverse complement strand
CGGGCCGGGTAGGTGTGACGGGGGGCGGGCCGTGGTAAGAATGTCCCTGCATTGCCCTCTAGGATGCGGGAAGGTGGTCCCATGGCCGACAACCTGGTCACCAAGATCTTCAAGGAGCACATGGTCGGCGGCTCTCTGGAGCCCGGCGAGGAGGTCGCCCTCCGGATAGACCAGACCCTCCTGCAGGACGCCACCGGTACCATGGCCTGCCTGCAGTTCGAGCGGATGGGCGTCGAGAGGGTGCGGGGCCCCTTCGCGGTGCAGTACGTGGACCACAACATCATCCAGCTGGACCACAAGAACCCCGACGACCACCGCTTTCTCCAGGCCTTCGCCGCCAGGTACGGCATCCACTACTCCCGGCCCGGCAACGGCATCTGCCACTACCTGCACGTCGAGCGGTTCGCGAGGCCCGGCGCCACCCTCCTCGGGGCCGACTCGCACACCACCAGCTCCGGCGCTTTAGGCTCCATCGCCATCGGGGCCGGGGGGCTCGACGTCGCCCTGGTGATGGCCGGGCAGCCCTTCCAGACCCCCGCGCCGAAGGTGGTCGGGGTCGAGCTCACCGGCAGGCTCCCCGACTGGGTGACGCCGAAGGACGTGATCCTGGAGCTCCTGAGGCGGCGCGGCGTGCGCGGGGGGCTCAACAGGATCTTCGAGTTCTACGGCGAGGGCGTTGCGACCATAGACGTCACCGGGCGGACCACGATCTGCAACATGATCGCCGAGCTCGGCGCCACGACCGGCATCTTCCCCTCCGACGGGCGCACCCGCGAGTGGCTGGCGGCCCAGCAGCGTGAGGAGGACTTCGTGGAGCTGGCCGCCGACGAGGGCGCCACCTACGACGAGCACGAGCACATCGCGCTCGACGAGCTGGAGCCGCTCATCGCCAAGCCGCACTCGCCCGGCAACGTGGTAAAGGTCGAGGAGGTGGCGGGCACCAAGGCCGCCCAGGTATGCATCGGCAGCTCGGTCAACTCCGGCTTCGAGGATCTCGCGGTGGCCGCGGCCGTCCTCAGGGGCAAGACGGTCCACCCCGACCTGGTGATGACCGTCACGCCGGGGAGCCGCCAGATCCTGGACTCCATCGCCCGCACCGGGGTCTACTCCGACCTCGTGCTCGCGGGCGCGAGGATGCTCGAGCCGGTCTGCAGGCCGTGCGTCGGGATGGGGCAGGCCCCGCCCTCGGACTCGGTGAGCGTGAGGACCTTCAACCGCAACTTCCCCGGGCGCTCGGGGACGATGAACGACCACGTCTACCTCACCACCCCGACCGTGGCGGCGGCGACGGCGCTGAGGGGTGTGATCACCGACCCGCGAGAGCTCGGCGACTACCCCGAGCTCCCCGAGGCCCCGGCCAACCCGGAGGTCGACGACCGCCAGATCCTGGCCCCCGCCCCGCCGGAGGAGGCGAAGGGGATCGAGATCCCGCGCGGCCCCAACATCAAGCCGCCCCCGGAGGCCCCGGAGCTGCCCGGGTCGCTGGAGTGCACCGTCACCATCGTCGTGGAGGACGACATCTCCACCGGCGACCTCGCCCCCGACGGGGTGGAGGTGATGGCCTACCGCTCCAACATCCCGGAGATCGCCAGGTACACCTTCCGCCGCTTCGACCCCGAGTACCACAGGAAGGCCCAGGAGATGGCGCCGGGGTTCATCGTCGGGGGGCACAACTACGGGCAGGGCTCGAGCCGCGAGCACGCCGCCCTTGCCCCGTTGCACCTCGGCATCCGGGCGGTCATCGCCAAGAGCTTCGCCAGGATCCACCGGCGGAACCTGATCTCGCAGGGGATCCTCCCGCTGCGCTTCAAGGACGAGAGCGACTACGAGAGGTTCGAGCAGGGCCAGAGGTGGGAGCTGCCGGAGATCCGGGAGCGCCTGGAGCGGGGTGACGGGGAGGTGCCGCTGCGCTCCGAGAGCGGGGAGGAGATCACGCTGCTCGCCGAGTTCTCGCCGCGCGAGCGGGACATCCTGCTCGCGGGCGGCGTTCTGCGGATGCTGCGCCGGGAGGGTGGAGGCCAGCCGGAGGGCGCCGAGCGGGTCTCCGGGGAGGCCGAGCGCTAGCCCCTGGAGGAGAGCAGCGCCGAGAGCAGCAGCAGGGCCACCCCCAGCACTATCGCGGCGTCGGCGGCGTTGAAGATGTACCAGAAGGAGAAGTGCACGTAGTCGGTGACCCGGCCCGTGGCGAGCCGGTCGGCCAGGTTCCCCGCCGCCCCGCCCAGTATGAGGCCGCACGCCGCGACGGTCAGCCGCGAGGGGGCCTCGGCAAGCAGCATCCAGAGGACCACCACCACCGCCACCAGGCTCCCCACCATCAGGATGCGTGGGCTCTCGCTCAGGATCCCGAAGGCGCCGCCCTCGTTGTGGATGTAGGTCAGGCTCAGCACCCCGGGGATCAGGACGATGCTCTCCCCGAGCCGCATGGAGCTCTCGACAACCCACTTGATGGCCTGGTCCGGGGCGAACACCGCGAGGGCGATGGAGATGGCCGCAGCCAGCGCCGGGCGGCGGGAGATCCTCTGCGCTGTGCCGGTGCTGCTCTTCACGGGCGACCCTGATCCTAGCACACGGGAGAAGGACATCCCGCCCGGACCACAGACCTACGCCCTTTGGTCCTCGGGACCGATGGCGGGGGCGCCCCCGCCGGCTAACATCCGGCCCATATCCCCGAGCCCGTGAAAGGAGCGGTAGCCATGGATGAGAAGAGCGGCTACGGGACGGCGGGCCACCTAGTGCCTCCGGCCCTGGAGGAGCGGGAGGAGCGGCTGTGGTCGGCGCTGGCCCACCTGAGCATCTTCCTGAACCTGTTCACCGGCGTCCTCGGCCCCTTGGCGGCGCTCGTGATCTGGCTGGTCTACAAGGACCGCTCGGAGACGGTCCGCTTCCAGGCGCTGCAGGCCGCGCTCTACCAGGTGGCCTGGCTCCTGGTGCTTGGGGTCGGCTGGACCGTAACCGGCGCCCTGACGGTGATCCTGGTGGGCTTCCTCCTGATCCCGCTGATGGCGGTGCTCTCGGTGGTGCCCTTCGCCCACGCCGCCTACGCAGCCTACAGGGTCGGCGAGGGTCGCGCTTTCCGCTACCCCTTTGTCGCCGACCTGATCGAGCCTCACTAAGAGAGCGTAGCGATGGGAACCCCGCAAGCCTCAGCCATGAAGATGGTCGTAGACGGGCAGCACTCCGTTGCACGGACGCTCGTACTGCACCTGCTGCCCGGCGCGCTGATCACGGCTTTCTACGTAGCCGCCGCACCGGTCGTGAGGAGCTTCGGGTTCCCATCGCTCATGGCCATCTTCCTCGCTATCCTCTTTGTGCTCATCCCTTTCGAGGCCGGG
>JADDKG010000174.1 GCA_020253895.1 Rubrobacter sp. | reverse complement strand
GCGCTGCTCGCGGTGGTCCGGCGCCGGGACGGCAGGCTCGTGCGGGCGGCGCTGCCCGACGTGGATGTCCGGGAGGTCAAGACGGGTCTCTCCCGCCGGCAGTGGTTCGAGTTCGCGAGCTTCTACCTTGCCGTCACCGCGGTGAGCGTCCTCATGGGGGCGGTGCACCTGCCCACCGGGCTCGCCGTGCAGGCGGTCATGACGGCGCTGTGCGCGGCAGGGCTGTTCCTCCACCACCGGAGGCCCCGGCTGCGGGGGCTCCTGCTCGGGATGGGGCTCCCGGAGGAGTTCGTAGGGGACTGGGAGGAAGGGTTCGCCTCCGGTTTCGCCCTCGCCCTCGCCACGGTGCCGGAGGAGCTCTTCGAGGAGGCCCGCGAGGCCTTCGAGGAGGATACGACCCTGCTGGCGCCGCGCGCGGTGGACCGCAGGATGGTGCTCTAGGCCCGTGATCGTCCGGGAGACGGCGGACGGTTTCTTGCTCATAGAGCAGCACGAGCACGGTCTCCTCTCCGGGGAGTTCGCCCGCCGCTGGCGCGAGAGGCCGCACCCGTACGGGCCGACCGTCTACGCCGTCGCCAACCACGACGTCGGCTGGAGGGAGCTGGACCGGGAGCCGCTCTGGAACCCCGAGAAGAAGAGGCCCTACTCCTTTGTGGACTACCCCCTCGAGCCCAAGCTCGAGGCCTACGGGCGGGGGATAGACCTCGTGGAGCGCGAGAGCCCGTACGCCGGGCTGCTGTGCAGCATGCACTACCAAGGCTTTGTCCGGGGGCTCGAGGAGGAGCCGGCGGTCCGGTTCGTGGCCGCCGAGGAGCGGCGCCAGGAGCGGTTGCGCCGCTCCCTCTCCGGGGAGGAGCTCGCGGGCCTCCGCCGCAACTTCCTCTTTCTGCGGCTCTGCGACGACCTCTCGCTCTTCGTCTGCCTGAACGAGCCGGGCCGCAACGAGCACCCCTGGTACCGAGAGGGGTTCCGTTTCCTCGGGGAGCGGTTCCTGCCGGTCTGGGAGGACCGGAGGACCCTGAGGCTGGAGCCCAACCCCTTCCGCGAGCCCTTCGGGCTGCGGCTGCCCTACCGGCTGGTGGACCGGGAGGGGCGGGAGACCGGGAGCGGGGCGGTCGAGCTTCGGGTAACCTGTTAGCTTTGGGCGGCTGATCCCGCGACGTTTTTCGCCAGGCGGCGAGGAAGATATAAGAGGTGAGGATATGCGCGAAGAGTCCTACGATTTCCTGAAGAGGCTTCTCTGCACACCGGGGCCCAGCGGCCGCGAGGAGGCCGCCTCGCGGGTGTGGCGGGAGGAGGCGGAGGGGTTCGCCGCTGAGGTGCGCGGCGACAGGATGGGCAACTCCTTCGCCACGCTCAATCCCGGCGGGCGCCCGCGGGTGATGCTCAGCGGGCACATAGACGAGATCGGCCTGATCGTCACCCATGTGGACGAGCAGGGGCTCGTGCGGTTCAAGGGCGTCGGGGGCTGGGACCCGCAGGTGCTGGTGGGCCAGAGGGTCCGCATCCAGACCGGAGACGGCGTGGTTCGAGGGGTCATCGGCAAGAAGGCAATCCACGTCATGGAGGCCGAGGAGCGCAAAAAAGTCTCCGAGATAAAGAGCCTGTGGATAGACGTGGGCGCGAAGGACGCCGAGGAGGCGCGGCGGATGGTGCGCGTGGGGGATGTGGCCGTGCTCGACCAGGAGCCGGTCGAGCTTCCCAACGGCCGGCTGGCCTCCCGTTCGCTGGACAACCGGATGGGCGCCTTCGTGGTGCTGGAGGCGCTGCGGCTGCTCGCCGAGGAGGGCGGGGATCTCTCCGCCGAGGTGGTGGCGGTCGCCACGGTGCAGGAGGAGGTCGGGGTCTACGGGGCCCGCGGGGCCGCCTTCGGGCTCGACCCCGACGCGGCGATCGCGGTGGACGTCACCCACGCCACCGACACCCCCGGCATCCCCAAGAACGAGTACGGGGAGCACCCGCTCGGCAGCGGTCCGGTCATAGGCCGGGCCTCCGTGCTCAGCCCCGTGGTGACCGAGGGGCTCATCGAGGCCGCCGAGCGCGAGGGCATACCCTACACGCTGGAGGCCGACTCCTCCCGCACCGGCACGGACGCCGACGCCATCCACCTCTCCCGGGCGGGGATCGCCACCGGGCTGGTCTCCTGCCCCAACCGCTACATGCACTCGCCCAACGAGATGGTGGAGCTCGGGGACCTGGAAGGGTGCGCCCGGCTCATCGCGGCCTACGTCCGCTCGCTGGGTCCCGGCTCGGACTTCGTCCGGTAGGCGGTGGAAGATGCCGGGCGCCGGGGCTCGGTGTGGGCCGAGGTCTCGCTCCTGCTGACGGCGTTCTTCTTCGGGACCAACTTCGTCGCGGTCAAGCACGTCGTGGAGGAGGTGCCGCCGGTGCTGTTTGCGGCGGCGCGGTTCACCGCGGCCGGTCTGCTGCTGTGGGGGGTGCTTCGCCTGCTCCAGCCCGCGAGCCGGCTGAAGCGGGCGGACCTCCTGCCGGTGGCGGGGCTCGGGCTGCTCGGGATCACCGCCACCCAGACCGTCTTCACCATCGGGGTGCACCACACCACGGCAGCCAACACCGCCGT
>JADDKG010000173.1 GCA_020253895.1 Rubrobacter sp. | reverse complement strand
TGGAGCATGGGATAGTTCGTGGCGTGCCCGACGAATGAGCCTGTCCCGGATACATCGGTGATACCTCGGCACACCGAGTCGGCGAGACCGGGCAGGGCGAGGGTGACCGTGCGGCGCTGTTCGCGAACGTCCTCGGGAGTCTTCCCTGCTAACTGCCACCACGGATCGCCCTCGGCGAGTAGGGCATCCATGTCGAGGATGGACCGCACCCACGGCGGATTCCCGACCTGCAGGTCGAAGCCGCCCCGGGCGAAGACCGGTGCAAAGTCGAGTTGCCAGTGGAAAAACCCCTGCTCCCGGGCGACCTGGCGGCACACTTGCAGCCACGGGTGCTTGTCGAGGGTCTGCGCGACGGTCGCGGCGCCGGCACTGGCGAGGGCTAGGTCCTCCTGGGCGGCCAGCGCCTCCCAGATCTGGGCGGAGCCGAGCATGGGGGCGTCGCGGCGTCGATCGGCCCGGCTAAGACGCCCGCCCAGCAGCATTGTGCAGGCGTCGATCCACTCGGCCCAGCTCGGCGGGGCCACCTGGGTGGTCAGTGGCCAGAACCATAGGGCGCACCAGGCGTCCATGACGAGCCGCAGCCGCTGGTAGGCGCCGTCGGGGTCGGCCAGGGACTGTTCCACCTGTTTCCCGGGTGACGACCTGTCGATGCGAGGGAGCTTCGTTGCGACCCCACAGGGCGATGTCGCGGCTCGTCTGCTGCTCGGCCACGGTGAGCCGACGCAGTGCCATCGTCCACAGGTCCTCGACCTGGTGGCCGAGTTCCACGAGGGTGGTGACGTCGTGGCGGCTGGGGCGACGTCGGAACTGCTTGCGCCAGTCCTTGACGTCTTTGACGCGCTGCGGCACCAGCGTCTTGGCCTCCTTGGAGTCGGCGCTCGACCCCCAGCCGGCGGCGGGCACGAGGAAGTGCGGGATGCTGCCGTCGGCCTGCGTCGGGTCCACTGCGTCGTCGTCCAGTCGGGCGGCCAGGTCGGTGAGAGGAACATCAGTCGGCGGGGTGGTCAGCCAGGCCTTCGAGGTGAGCTGGTCACGGGTATACACGGCGTGGCGTGCCCCAATGAGGGAGTTTCCGCGGCGCAGGTGCAGGCCGAACCAGGGGGCGTCGAGGCCGCTGGCCATGGTGTCGAGCCACAGGGTGATTTCGGCGAACTCCACCGCGGTCGCGTTAAGGTCGACCCCATAAACGTTGTGTAGGGCGATGTACGCCTTGGTGCGCTGAAGCTGGGCAGGGTAGTCCTCCGGGTCGATGCGTCGGCCCAATTCGGCCTGTCGACGGGTGAGGTACTGCTCGGCGAGCTGGCGGGTAGCCTCGATGGCGAACGCCCCTGAGCCCAGGGCCGGCTCACACACCGACAGGTGGAGGATTTCCTCGGCGGTGGTGGTGTCGTCAAGTAGCTCCTCCAACGCCTGACCGACGGTGAACCTCGTCAGCACCTCGGGGGTGTAATAGGAGGCCGACTGCTGGCGGGCCCGGCCCGAGAGGCGGAAGACGAACTCGCCGCGCCGGTGGATGCGCGGGTGTCGTGCGCCATGGTCGTCGACGACGGTGACGAAGTCCTCCTGAGCAATGTCGTGGGCCCGGCTCAGTGGCACCACCCACGACCCTTTCTGCGGGTTACCGTCGTGGGCCACCTCGTAAAGATCCTCGGTGGCGAAGAACCCCGAATAGCTCATGAGACCCTCATAGACGGCGCCGAGCTGGTTGATGCCGAGCTCGGCGTAGCTGATATACCCGCGCTCCCGGCCCTTCCTGCCGTGCTGCTCTTTACTCAGTAGCAGCCGCTCCAGCACCTGCTGCAGCGCCTGGTTGCCCAAACCCACCTCGTCGATGAGGGCAGTCGCTTGGGGACGGAACAGATCGGCGCGCAGGCTGTGGAAGCTCAGGCCGGTCGTCGCGTCGTCGACATCCTCCAGGTTGCCCCGGTCGACGAGCCGGAAGAGCGTGCCCAGGCTTTCGTACAGGTGGGTGCCGGCCATCGACCGCTGGGTCACGAGGGGAACCTGCACGAGTTCGCGCAACCTGTCGAGCGAGTAGCCGGAATCGTACTGTGGGGCTCCCACCGGCAGCACCCCGAGCTCGGGGGAGGCCTCGGCATACAACAGGAAGAGGATCCGGTAGAGGAACCGCAGCGACTGCATGGCCAGCGGCTGCGCCTGGTCCTGGCTTAACGGCTCCAGGCCGCGGTCGCGGCGCCGTGAGACGACCTCGTTGGCGATGATCTCGATGGACTCGCGGACCCCCTCGCGCAGGTCCTGGCTCACCCCAACGGTGTGCTTGATCGACTCGTCGAGGGCTTCGGACCACCACACGTGGCCGTCGGCGTCGGGAGCCAGGGAGGCCGCCTCCAAGCAGGTGAGAGCCCGGTCAACCTCGCCGCCCTTCTTCAGATCAGCCCGCTCGGCGACGGTCTGCACGTCGACGGCCAGGTACCGCCCTTCGGGCCACCGTCCCTTTTCGGCAACCACGAGCCAGCGGCCGGCCATGATGAGCGCAAAGCTTGGCCCCTCCTTGGGAGCGAACAGGGTGCTCACCAGCCGACTTGTCGAGTGCACCTCCTCGCTGTCCGGGGCATCTTCCGACGGCCGCCACGGTGTGGGGAGAGTTCGAGCGTCCTTAACCATGAGCTGGTCGGGCGTCTCCACCGGCCGGGCTGTGACAACGGCCAGCGCCGACTGCTCGATGCCCGCCGTCGAGAACCATCGCACTGGCCCATCGCGGCGGATGCGGAACTCACCGGTCGAGTACCCGAGCACGCGCAGCAACTCCTCGTGGGCCTGCTCGGCG
>JADDKG010000172.1 GCA_020253895.1 Rubrobacter sp. | reverse complement strand
GGCACGCCGAGGTGCTCGCCACGCTCGCCGTGCTCGGCTCCACCCTGGAGAAGATCGCGCTGGAGATAAGGGGCGCCCAGCGCACCGAGGTGCGGGAGCTGGCCGAGCCCTTCGGCCGGGGGCAGAAGGGCTCCTCGGCGATGCCCCACAAGCGCAACCCGATCCTCTGCGAGCGCCTGTGCGGCATGGCCCGTCTCCTGCGCGGCTACGCCCAGGCCGGCTTCGAGAACAATGCCCTCTGGCAGGAGCGGGACATCTCCCACTCCTCCGCCGAGAGGGTGGTGCTGCCCGACGCCACCATCCTCGCCTACTACATGCTCCGCACCACCCGGCGGGTGCTTGAGGGGCTGGAGGTGAACCGGGAGCGGATGCGGGAGAACCTGAACCTGGGCGGCGGGATCGTCTTCTCCGGCCGGGTTCTCCTGGCGCTGGTCGAGGCCGGGATGGGCCGGGACGAAGCCTACGCCCTCGTCCAGCGGGCCGCGATGCGCGCCTGGGAGGGGGAGGGAGGCTTCAGGGAGCTGCTGGAGGAGGAAGAGGAGGTCCGCCAGAGGCTCGGGGAGAGGCTGGACGGGCTCTTCGACCCCGCCTACCACCTCAGGAACCTGGATGTCGTCTTTGACCGCGTGAGGGAACTCGAGGCAAGGCTGTAAGGATGGGACGCACGCTGCTCTACGAGGGAAAGGCCAAGCAGGTCTTCGAGACCGGCGAGGAGGGGGTGCTCCTGCACCGCTACAAGGACGAGGCCACCGCCTTCAACGCCCGCAAGAGGGGCTCCTGGGCGGGCAAGGGACGGGCCAACGCCGCCATAAGCGCGGCCATATTCGCCTACCTGGAGCGGCAGGGGATCCCCACCCACTTCATCGAGCGGGTGGACGAGGTTACCCTCAAGACCCGGCGGCTCCGGATGCTGCCAGTCGAGGTGATAGTGCGCAACGTGGCCGCGGGCTCGCTCGCCAGGCTTCTCGGCTACGAGGAGGGGCGGCCCCTCAGGGCCCCCATCGTCGAGCTGTGCTACAAGAACGACGCTCTCGGCGACCCGATGCTCAACTGGTACCACTTCCGGGAGCTCGGGCTCACCGACGAGGAGCTAAGCTTCTGCGAGGAGCTGGGCCTGCGGGTCAACGAGGCGCTGAGGTCCTTTTTCGAGGAGCGAGGGATAGTCCTGGTGGACTTCAAGATAGAGGTGGGGCGGGACAGCGAGGGGCGCATGATGCTGGCCGATGAGATCTCCCCGGACACCTGCCGTCTATGGGACAGAGAGACCGGGGAGAGGCTGGACAAGGACCGCTTCCGGCGGGACCTCGGCGGCGTGGAGGCGGCTTACGAGGAGGTGCTGCGGCGGGTGACCGGCGAGGGGGTGGACCGGCCTTGAAGGTGCGGGTGCTGGTGCGTCCCAAGCGGGGCATCCTCGACCCGCAGGGCGAGGCGGTGAGGGGCGCGCTGCCCGCGCTGGGCTTTGAGGGGGTGCGCTCGGTCCGCGTGGGGCGCCTGATCGAGATGGAGGTGGAGAGCGACGCCGAGGTGGAGGCCATGTGCCGCCGCCTGCTGGCCAACCCCACCACCGAGGAGTACGAGTGGGAGGTGGTCGGGTGAGGGTGGGGGTGGTGGTCTTCCCCGGCTCCAACTGCGACCGCGACGCTTTGTGGGCCGTCGAACGGGCGGGGGCGGAGCCGGTCGAGCTCTGGCACGCCGAGGCCGACCTGAAGGGGGTGGACGCCGTGATCCTCCCCGGCGGCTTCTCCTACGGCGACTACCTCCGGCCCGGGGCCATCGCCCGCTTCGCCGCGGTGATGGGGCCGGTGGAGAGGTTCGCCCGGGAGGGCGGACCGGTGCTCGGGATCTGCAACGGCTTCCAGGTGCTCTGCGAGGCGCACCTCCTACCCGGCGCGCTGCTGCAGAACCGCCGGCTGCGCTTCGTCTGCCGCCGGGTGCGGGTCCGGGTGGAGCGCTCGGACACCCCCTGGACCGCCGCCTGCCGGCCCGGGCATGAGCTCACCCTCCCGGTCGCCCACAACGAGGGCAACTACTTCGCCGACCCCGCCACGCTCTCCCGCCTCGAGGAGGAGGGGCGAATCGTGCTGCGCTACCTGGAGAACCCCAACGGCTCGGCGAACGGCATCGCCGGCGTCTGCAGCGAGGGGCGCAACGTGGTGGGCCTCATGCCCCACCCCGAGCGGGCCTCGGACCCCGTGCTCGGCTCGGAGGAGGGGCTCAAGATACTGGGCTCGGTGCTCGTGGGGGCGAGGGTTTGAGCGTCAGGGAGACCTACAGCGCTTTGGGGCTCTCGGACTACGAGTACGGCCGCATCCTGGAGCTTCTGGGACGGCCGCCCAACTTCCTGGAGCTCTCGCTGTTCAGCGTCATGTGGAGCGAGCACTGCGGCTACAAGAACTCCCGGCCGCTCCTCTCGCGCCTCCCCAACGAGGGGGAGCGGGTGCTGCAGGGGCCGGGGGAGAACGCCGGCGTGGTCGACGCGGGGGATGGGTGGGCGCTCGCCTTCAAGATCGAGAGCCACAACCACCCCTCGGCGGTCGAGCCCTACGAGGGGGCGGCGACGGGGGTGGGCGGGATCATCCGGGACATCCTGGCGATGGGGGCGCGGCCGGTGGCGCTGCTGGACTCCCTGCGCTTCGGGCCGCTGGAGGAGGAGCGCAACCGCTACCTCTTCCGGGAGGTGGTGCGCGGCATCGGCGGCTACGGGAACGCCGTGGGCGTCCCGACGGTGGGGGGCGAGGTGGCGTTCTCCCCCGCCTACTCGGGGAACCCGCTGGTGAACGCGATGTGCGTCGGGCTGGTGCGGGTGGAGGATCTGGTCCGCTCGCGGGCGAGCGGGGTGGGCAACCTCGTGGTGCTGCTGGGCTCTCGGACGGGGCGTGACGGGATCCACGGGGCCACCTTCGCCTCCGACGAGCTGGGCGAGGGCTCCGAGGAGCGGCGCTCCAACGTGCAGGTGGGGGACCCGTTCGCGGAGAAGATGCTCATCGAGTGCTGCCTGCGGCTGCTGGAGGAGGGGCTCCTGGTCTCGCTGCAGGACCTGGGGGCGGCGGGGATCACCTCCTCGGCCTCCGAGATGGCCGCCAAGGGAGGGGTGGGCATCGAGATAGAGACCGACAGGGTTCCGCTGCGGGAGGAGGGGATGGAGCCCGTGGAGATCATGCTCTCCGAGTCCCAGGAGCGGATGCTCGCGGTGGTGGAGCCGGGGAAGGCGGACCGGGTGGCGGAGCTGGCGCGCCGCTACGGGGTCGGGGCCGCCGTGATAGGCCGGGTGGCGGACCACGGCGAGCTGCGGGTCGTCCACGAGGGCGAGGTGGTCGGCTCGGTCCCGGCGGAGCACCTCGCCGACGCGCCGCTCTACGAGCGGGAGGTGGTCCGCCCGGCGTACCTGGACGGCGTGCGGAGGCTGGACCTCGCCGGGGTGCCCGCGCCCGGCGACTACGGGGAGGCGCTCCTGCGGCTCCTCGCCCACCCTAACCTCTGCTCCCGCCGCTCCGTCTACGAGCAGT
>JADDKG010000171.1 GCA_020253895.1 Rubrobacter sp. | reverse complement strand
GTCACCGTTCTTGCTCCGCGCTGCCGGACGACGTGCTCGGCCACGCGCCAGGCGTTCGCCATGATGGTGAGCGTGGGGTTGGCGCCGGTCGCGGTCGGGAACGGCCCGCCGTCCACGACGAAGAGGTTGTCCACCTCGTGCGCCTGGCAGTACTTGTTCAAGACCGACGTCTCGGGGTCGTCGCCCATGCGCGTCGTGCCGTGCTGGTGCGAGCAGTTGCCGGTGATACGCTCGGGGTAGACGCGGTAGGTCTTCTTCGCCCCGGCGGCCTCCAGGATCTCGGCGTTGCGGTCGATGACCCAGCGTCCCTGCGCCAGGTCGTTGGGATGCGTCTTGAGCGTGATGCGTGCGACGGGCAGGCCCCACGCGTCCTTTACCTTGTCGTCTAGCTCCACGCGGTTGTCGTGCTGGGGCATGTCGTGCAGCACCATGCCGACGGCGAAGCTGTGGTCGTAATAGTCGCGGTCCATCCTCTTGGCCTCGGGCCCCCACGCCGGACGGTCCGGCAGGCTCCAGTTGATCGGCAACGGGATGCCGACGCCCGCGGCGGCGATGTGCGCACCGCCCACGAAGCCGCGCGAGTCGTCGTGCTCGTAGAACTCGAAGCTGCTCGCGGCGACGTAGCCGCCACCGGCCCAACCGTGGATCGGCTCGTCGAACACCCCGACCGCCGCGCTGTACTCGTGGAAGGTCGCGTTGCGCCCCACCAGGTCGCTGCCGTTCGCCAGACCGTTCGGGAAGCGCCCGGACTGCGAGAGCAAGAGCAGCCGCGCCGACTCGACCGCGCCACAGCCGAGCATGAACACGTCCGCTTCCTGCTCCATGAAGTCGCCGTCGGCGTCCTGGTAGACGGCGCTCTTCGCGCGACCGCGCTCGTCCACCGTGATCTCGTGCACGTAGCAGTCGGGCCGCAGATCGTACCGTCCGGTCTTCAGCGCGTCGGGGACCCAGACCGAGAGGGCGCTGGAGCGGGTGCCCGTCGGGTCGCCGTGCTGCTGCGCGAAGGCGCTTAAAGCCGTCGCCGGCCGGCCGTTGTAGGGCTGCGAGAGCGCCGCCATCGGCGTCGGGAACGAGTTGTAACCGAGCTCATTGCAACCCTCGTGGAACTTCTGCGCGTAGCGCGTCGTCGGCATCGGCGGGCAGGGGTAACCCTTGCTGCGCGGCGACTCGTACTTGTTCGCGCCGGCTTGTCCCGACACCCCGAAGGCCCACTCGACCTTCGTGTAGTACGGCTCGAGATCGTGGTAGGAGATCGGCCAGTCGACGAGGGTGGTGCCCGGCACCTCGCCCGCGATGGTCCTGAGCCGGAAATCGCTCTCGGTGAAGCGCGGCAGCCAGCCCTGCCAGTGGACCGTACCGCCGCCGACCATCTGCGGCACCGGGCAGAAGAGCTCCTCTCTCGGCTCTTCGGTCTCCGATTCGCGGTAGGTGCGTGGATTGAGGATCGGGTCGGGCCACAGGTTGTAGCGGTTCACGTTGGCGAGTTCGTCGCCTCCGAAGCTCTCCTTCTTGCGCCACGGCCCACGTTCGAGCGCGACCACGTTTACCCCGTTCTCGGTGAGCACCTTGGCGGCGGTGGCGCCCGAGGCGCCCGCCCCGATGATGCACACCTCTACTCTCTCAGGCTTGCGCTTACGCGCCACGGTCGCCCTCCTTGCTCCAGTCGATCTGCTCCTCGGCGAAGTAGGGCCGCGTCGTGTAGCGTCCCGAGTGCGTCTCCGCCAGGGATTCGGGTCCCTCGAAACCGATCAACCGCCAGCCGACGTGGTCCTTGTTGCCCCCGTAGATGGGATCGGCGTAGAAGCCCTGACGGGTGTGCAGGGCCAGTAGCGGGAAGAAGTCAAGCTCGATCTCGGCGCTCGTCTGTTGCATCGCAGGTTCCGGCGGCGCCCAAGCCGCCGTGGCCTGCGCCTCCTCCAGGTCAGCCTGCTGAGCGGGTCTCTCCATCTCCGCCAAAACCCGGTCCTGCTGGTCTTCCGTGAGCCCTACGAAGTCCGCCCCGAACCGCGCCCGGCTCCTGCGGTCCAGCTCCTCGATCCCCTCCACATACCTTTCGCGCAGGATGTCTATGCGCCTCTGCCACGCCTCGGCGCGTTTGCCTTCGAGCTTCTCGAAGCCGCTGCCGTCGGGCTTGGCATAGACGAAGTCGATGCCGGAGAGGTAGCGGTCGAGAAACTGGATGGTCCCGGCCTCTCTCGCGCCCGGCTGATCGTCGGTGGGGATGATCCGGGCCATCGCCGCCTCTACCGTCTTCCACTGATGTTCGTCGAAGAACAACCGCTCTCCGCTCTCTCGTTCGTTCATGCGCCGACCCCCTCGCGGAAGAAACCGAGGTCAACCCGGGTTGGTTCCTCCAGGCATGCGGCCACGTTGCGCGCGTCGTAGCCGGAGGTGGGGTATTGCGAGTCTCCGCGGTCCCGGACGTCGGGCGCGATGGCCGTGTAGTGGGGCGTGGGCAGCGGGATCGCGTGGCGCCGGTGGTACGAGGTCTTCGGGACGCCGTTCAGGAGGAACACGGGATCGCCGGACCCGGCGGTCGTGTGGCGCAGCCAGACCCCGTTGGCTACGGCCGGGCCATGGGTAACGCTGTCTCCGTTGTGGTCCTTCACCCTCATCGATAGCTCCTCTCTAGCATCGGCGTCTCGTCCTCAGGCTCCGTTGGGTCTAGCTGGGTACGGTCAACACCCCTTCCGCCGCCAGTACGCTGGCTCCCACGATGCCCGCGTCATTCTCGAGCTCGCTCAGCACTATGGGAAGGTTGCGCGTCGCCAGGGGCAGCGACCGCCGGTAGACGGCGCTCCGTATCTCCGCCAGGAAGGAGTGCCCTATCTGCGAGACGCCGCCCCCTATCACGATGAGGGAAGGGTTTAGAACGCTGACGAGCGTGGCGAGCACCTGCCCGATCAACCGCCCCGACCTCCTCACGACCTGGAGCGCCTCGTAGTCTCCGAGCCCCGCCGCCCGCCCGACGTCTACGGCCGTGAGCTCGCCTTTCTCTTCCAGGATCTCGGCCAATACGGGAGACCTCCCCTCCCTGGCCCTCCGCTCGGCCTCCAGTACGATCGCGGGTGCGCCCGCCATGGCTTCCAGGCATCCCAGGTTGCCGCAGGTGCACACGGGTCCGTTCGGGTCCACACAGATGTGACCGATGTCGCCGGCACACCCCTGCGTGCCGCGATATAGGCGCCCGTCGGCGATGATGCCGCCGCCTATCCCCGTGCCGACCTTGATGAAGAGCAAGTTGTCCACGCCCCGACCTACACCGCCCCAGTGCTCACCCAGGGCCATGACGTTCACGTCGTTGTCTACGAAGACGGGCGCGGCGTACTCGCCAGCGAAGGCGCTGCGTATGGGGAACCGGTCCCAGCCGGGCATTATCGGCGGGCTCCTCAAGACCCCGGCCGCCTGCTCGACGGGACCGGGAACCCCCACCCCTATCCCGAGCACCTCGTCAGGATGGGTCCCCTGCTCTTCGACGAGTTCGCCGAGCATCTCCTTGACGCGCCTCAGTATCGGTTTCGGGCCGTCCTTGATGTCGGCGGGTTCGCCCTTGCGCGCGACGATCTCGCCGCCGAGCGTCGTGAGGGCCACGTCTATGGAGGTGGCGCCGAGGTCTATCGCGGCGATCAGGCCGGCCGAACGCGGGATGCTCAGGAGCGTCGAACGCCTGCCCCCGTCGGACTCCGCCAGCCCCTCCTCCGCCAGAAGCCCGAGCTCCATGAGACGCGAGACCTCGCCCGAGACCTTGCTCCGGCTCACGTCCAGAGCCTCCGTGATCTGCCCCCTGGATGACGGACGCGCCTCCGCGTGTACGAGCGCCATGATCCGCGCCTGCGTCCGGTTCTCCACCAGCGGGTAGCGCGGGTACGTCCCTGCCCTCGTCCTCTCCTCGGTCAACCTTTCCCCTTCCGGTTCTGCCGGTTTTGGTAAACCTACACGCACTTATGATAGTTTGTCAATAGTTTTGACAGATTTTTGCAAAAGTTTCCTGGACCGAGCACGTTGGGCCTGAAGTGCGCCGGCCAAGGGCTACGGTCTAGAAAGGTCTCCGGGACGGCGCTCGTCGAGTAGGCGACTCCTGCTTGTGAGCCGGAGGATGATGCAAGAACTCTGTTCTCCCCGGGAGCCATCCTCTCGCGGCGCGACGGCGCAAGCGCGTACATGACGTTCCGGGTACGGTGGACCAGACCAACGGCCGATGAGGGATGGGCCGAGGGCGAACTTGGCGGCGGGCCGCGGACGTACGCTACGTGATTACGGCATGTCGAAGAACGGGATGCCGCCCTTGCCGTGGCGGCGTTCCAGGGCTACCTCCTCGTTCAGTTCCAGGCCGAGGCCGGGGGCTTCGGTCAGCTCGATGTGGCCTTCGGAGATGATCGCCCCCCGAGTAGCCGCCGTCTCCTAGAGAGTCGCCATGTGGGCCCGCACCGACGCCCCGAACTCGACCATGGACTCAGGGTACGGGCCGACCTTCGCGTCGACGCGCCGCGTCAGTTCCCAGAGGTCGGTGACGCCGCCGTTTACGCCCTCGCGCACCTCGCTGTCTACCTCCCGCACGAAGCTGAGGGAGCGGTCGAGGAAGTCTAAGACCTCTTGCCCCTGCATGAGCGGGTAGTGGGCGGTCAGGAGGTGCTCGGGGCGCATGGAGAGGAGGCGCCGGATCGTGCCGCCGTAGAGTGTGGCGTCGAAGTAGCGGGGCGGTATGAGGAGGTTGCCTTCGCGGTCGTAGATCCCGCGCTCCAGCACGGCGTCAATGATGATCGCCGCCTCGCTTCTGGGGTCCCAGATGCCGAGGTGCCCGGGCGTGTGGCCGGGGAGGTGCATTATCTCCACCCGACACTCCGGGCCGAGCCTCAAGGTCTCGCCGCCGCGCAGACCAGCATCCACGGGCGCGTCGCCGCCAAGCTCGGCCAGGATCCAGGCTTTAGATTCCTCGTCCTGACCGAAGCCGTAGGGCTCGGACCAGCCGTAGATCTCCGCGAGCATCGCCTCGTTGCTCTCGACGTAGCGCCGGTCGGCCTCGCCGCACGAGAATCGCAGGTCCGGCCTCCTCTCCCGCAGCGCGCGGTTGCCGCCGCAGTGGTCCACGTCGGCGTGGCTGATGATGACCTCGTCCACGTCTCCGGGAGAGAGCCCCACGCTCTCCAGGTACGGGAAGATCACCCTCTCCGGCGTCTCCGCGAGGCCGGTGTCCACCAGCACCGCCCGCTCTTCCCCGACGAGCAGGTACTGGCACATGAACCGTGGCCCCAGATCCGACTCTATGCGGTGTATCCCCGGCAGTACCTCCATCGCTGGATGCCCCTTCCCTCCTCGACCCCTGAGCAATCTGCGGATTGGTGTGTGAATCCACCATAACCGCGACGCTCTCCACGCGCAACACGGCAAGCACGGCGCACGCCGGACAGGGTGAGGGCGCTCCGGCGCGCCCGGGGCCCGGCTCATCCGGGTGGATCCCGCCGGTCTGTACCTTTCAGGGCTTCGACCCTGCGGAAGCTATTTTCGCAGAGGAAGTAGACCGCGTAGGCGGTGGCGCTGCCGGAGATCAGGACCGCGACCGGCACCGTGAGGGTCACGAAGACGGCGACGCCCACCACGAGCAGGCACTGGACCGTGACCAGCGGCGAGGCTCCGGGGAAGAGCAGCGCGTTCTTGAGTATGTCCCTCGTGCTCAGGTCGTAGTGCGCCATGACCGGGAAGAGGTAGACGGAGGCGCAGACGTAGACGAGGGCAACAGCGAAGCAGCGCGACGTAGAGCGGGGCCCGCAGGGACCCCATCCTCCCGATCAGGTAGAGGTCCAGAAGGAGCGATCCACCGGCCAGAGCCCATATGACGCCCACGATCAGACCCTGACGGAAGTTCTCCCCGAAGAGGGAGACGAAGCGCCGGGCGATCGGAGGCTCGTCTCCTCTCACCCACTCCCTGACGATGCCGAACATTGCGGTCGTCGAGACCGGGATAGTCACCACGGGCAGGCACGCGAGTAGCCACAGGAAGTTGAGGTACACGAGGTTGGCAAAGACCTCGAGAACCCGGTAGATCCTGCCGTCCAACACGCTCCTGCCTCCGGCGTCCGCCGCCAACGCGCCCTCCGCTCTCCCGAGATCAGGCTACCAGAGAGAGCCGCACCCGTTCGCCCGTCCGGGCGTAGCGCTAGATAGCCGGCTCGGTCTCTATCGCCCTCTTGGCCTCTTCGCCCCTTCGCAGAGCCCCGGAGACTCGCGCGACTGCCGCTCGCGCGCCGGGCCGAGGACGTCGCCGGGGCTGTGAGAGAACCTCTCCGGCTCTCAGAGCGAGGGCCTCGCCGCCACGAGCGCCACCGGAGCGGCGGCATCCTCCCGGCTGGCAAACGCAGGATTGGTATGTCAATCTATCCGGGTGGGGACCGGTTTTCCGTGCCCCGTCCGTGATAGGTTGTGATCTTCGGGAAGAGGAGGGTTCTGGCACCGTGCGCCTCTCAAGACACGCCACGCCGCGGGGAGCCCACTGGGCGCTCGACGGGCGGTATCTGCCTCCGGCGTTCACGCTCGGGATGCTCTTGGAGCTGCCAGCAGACGACGTCTCCGGGTTCCTGGGCAGCCTGCCCGCGGGTGAGGCCGCCGAGGAACGGAAGCTGGCGCCGGTCGAGGACTCGCAGGAGGTCTGGGCCAGCGGCGTGACCTACGAGCAGAGCCGGGAGGCGAGGCGGGCCGAGTCCGAGGAGCCCGACGTCTACGAGAAGGTCTACGACGCGGAGCGGCCCGAGCTGTTCCTAAAGGCCCCCGGATGGCGGGTGGTCGGGCCCGGAGGCACGGTGAGGGTGCGGGAGGACAGCGGCTGGGACGTGCCGGAGCCGGAGCTGGTGCTCGTGCTCAACGATCGGATGGAGGTCGTCGGGTACACGGCGGGCAACGACGTCTCGTCGCGCCGGATCGAGGGGGAGAACCCGCTGTACCTGCCGCAGGCAAAGATCTTCGACGGCGCCTGCTCCCTGGGACCGGAGATCGTGGTCCCGGCCGACCCGGAGGAGCTGCGCGGGCTTGAGATCCGGCTGCGCATCCTGCGCGGCGGGGAGAAGGTCTTCGAGGGGAAGACCTCGACCTCCCGGATGGTCCGCCCGGCCGAGGAGCTGGCGGGGTACCTGGGCAGGGAGCTCTCCTTCCCCACCGGGGCCTTCCTGATGACCGGCACCGGGATCGTCCCCGGGGAGGAGTTCTCGCTCTCGCCGGGCGACGCGGTGGAGATCTCGGTGGGGACGATGACCCTCAGGAACGAGGTGGCCCCGCTGTGAGGAGGCGCCCGGTGAGGGGTAATAGGTAG
>JADDKG010000170.1 GCA_020253895.1 Rubrobacter sp. | reverse complement strand
GACGCTCTTCCGATCTTCTCCGAGCGGGTCTCGGAGGTCAGCCCGGGGGCCAACGCGATCACCGCCACCGTCTGGGAGGAGGCGGTGGTCCCCGAGACCCCGGTGAGCCCCGACCCGTTGCTTAACGGGCTGGTGGCGCTCGCGCTGGGGCTGCTGCTCGGGTTGGGGCTGGCCTTCCTGCTCGAGTACCTCGACGACAGCTGGGAGTCGCCGGAGGAGGTCGAGCGGGTGTCGGGGGTGCCCGTCTTCGGCGTTATCCCGGGCTTCAGGGTGGAGGCGGGCGGAAAGAAAGGCGGTCGGTAGAGCATGGTGCGTTTGAGCCTCAAGCGGCGGGCCCGCGAGGAGGAGCGGAGCGGGGACCTCAGCGGGCGGCTAGTCACGCTTTATGACCCCTCCAACCCCGCCTCCGAAGCCTACCGGACGCTGCGCACCGGTCTGCTCTACGCGGTGGTCGACGCGCCGCCCCGGGTGATCTCGGTGACCAGCCCGGGCCCCACGGAGGGCAAGAGCACCGTCTGCGCCAACCTCGGGGTGGTGCTCTCCCAGGCGAACAAGAGCACCCTCCTGATCGACGGCGACCTCCGCCGCCCCTCGCTGCACGCCGTCTTCGGCCTGCGCAACATCAACGGGCTGGTGAACGCCATCACCGGCGAGCGCGGCCTGCAGGAGGTGCTCTGCGAGCCCCTGCCGGGCCTGATGGTTTGCCCCTCGGGGCCGGTGCCGCCCAACCCGGCGGAGCTGCTCAGCTCCAACCGCTTCGCCGCGCTGGTGGAGGAGGCCCGTCAGCGGTTCGACTACGTGCTCATAGACTCCCCGCCGGTGGAGCCGGTCGCGGACCCCCTCATCCTGGCCACCCAGGCGGACGGTGTGCTGCTGGTTCTGGACGGCCAGCGGACCCGCAAGGGCTCCCTGCGCAAGGCCCTCCACGACCTGCGGGGGGTCAAGGCCAACGTTCTGGGCACCGTGATGAACAACTTCGACGGCGGCAGGGGCGGCTACGCGTACCGCGGCTACACCCGCTAGCGTGACCGGCCACGGGGAGGGGCGGTAGTGGAGGCTGCCGGCGGGAGCCCCCAGGGGCTCTTCCCGGGCCTGCTGCGGAGGCGGCTGGTCTCCGGCGGGGCCTGGGTGCTCGGGGGGAAGGTGCTCATCGCGGCCTCAGGGCTCCTCTCCGGGGCCCTTCTGGCCCGTCTCCTGACCCCGCAGGAGCTCGGCGCGTACTTTCTGGCCTACAGCCTCGTGCTCTTCGGCTCCATGCTGGGCTCGCTGGGGTTGCAGGGGGCGGCGACCCGGCTCGTCGCCCAGAGCCTCGGCCTCGGGCTTCCGGGGCGGGCGAGGTTCGTCGTCCGGGTCACCCTCGCCCTCGGCACTCTCGGGGCGCTCGGCGCCGGTGCGGCCTACCTCCTGCTCTCCGGCACCCTGGCCGGCGTCTTCCACGCCCCGGCGCTCGCCGCCGCAGGGGGGCTTGTGGCCGGCTGGATCGCCGTCTCCGTCGTGCAGGGCCTGGTCGGCGAGATCTTCCGCGGCCTCAACGAGGTGCGGCTCGCCACCCTCCTCGGCGGGCAGGTGACCGGAACCGTCACCGGGGTGGTCACGGTGGTCCTGCTGGTGGTGGGGCTGGGGCTTCTGTGGTTTTTGCGGGGCGAGGCCGACCTCGCCACCGTGCTGCTGCTCGCGGTGTGTGCGGGCGCCTCCACCACGCTCCTCTCCGGCTGGCTGCTCGGCCGCCGGATGGCCCGGCTCCCGCAGGGGAGGGTCGGCAAGGAGCTCCCGCCCGTCTTCGGGGAGGTCGTCGCCACCGCCTGGCCGCTTCTGGTGACCAACCTCGTGCTCTTCGCCCTCCGCAACGGGGACGTCTGGCTCCTCGGGGCCTTCGGCTCCCGGGAGGAGGTTGCGGTCTACGGGGCGGCGGTGCGCCTGATCTCCATGGTCACCATGCCCCTGATAGTCGCCAACGCCATCCTGCCGCCGGTGATCGCCGGGATGTACGCCCAGGGCCGGAGGGAGGAGCTGGAGCGCACCGTCCGCGCGGCGGGCGCCGTCACCGGGCTCCCCGCCCTGGCGGCCTCCGCCGCCTGCGTCCTCTTCGCCGCCCCCATACTGGACCTGGTCTACGGCGACTACTACCGGGCCGGGGCCCTCGCCCTCGCGGTGCTGAGCCTCGGCCAGCTGGTCTCCGTCTGGACCGGCTCCTGCGGGCTCGCGTTGCAGATGACCGGCCACCAGCGCACGATGATGACCATCTCCCTGGCCACCGGGGGCGCGACGCTCGCGGCGATGTTCCTCGCGGTGGGCCCCTACGGCATAACCGGCGTCGTCGCCGCGCGGGTCTCGGGCCTGGTGCTCCAGAACCTGCTCCTGTGGCTCGCCGCCAAATACAGGACCGGCATGTGGACCCACGCCGGGTTCGGGGCGCTGCTCCGGTCTGCGAGGAGGCCGGCATGAGCCGCCCCGTCGAGGTGCTCTACATAGGGGGTTCCGGCAGGAGCGGGAGCACCATCCTCGCCCGGACGCTGGGCCGGTCGCCCGGCTTCTTCGACGCCGGGGAGCTCTGGCAGCTCTGGGACCGCGGGCTCCTCAGGAACGAGCTCTGCGGCTGCGGGGAACCCTTCGGCTCCTGCCCCTTCTGGACCGCCGTGGGCCGGGAGGCCTTCGGCGGCTGGCAGAACGTGGACGCGGAAAGGATGGCCTCCTTCAAACCGCTCCTGCGCCGGGCGCGCTACCTCCCTCACCACGCCGCCTTCGCCGGAGCAGGGGTGCGTACCCGGCAGGTGAGGGAGCTTCTCGGGGTTCTCGGCCCCGTTCTGGAGCGGCTCTACGGCGCCCTGCGGGAGGTCTCGGGCGCCCGCGTAATCGTGGACTCCTCCAAGCGGTTCTCCTACACCGCCGTGCTGGGTGCCCTACCCCGGGTCGAGGTCTACGCGGTGCACCTGGTCCGGGACAGCCGGGCCGTCGCCCACTCCTGGTCCCGCGGCAAGGCCCGCCCGGAGGCGGCGGGAGGGG
>JADDKG010000017.1 GCA_020253895.1 Rubrobacter sp. | reverse complement strand
ATCTCGCCGGGCGCGGGAGGAGATCTTGCGGCGGGTCAGGATCGGCGAGAACCTCGTCCGGGTGGCGCGCAAGTACGGCGGGGGCTAGCCTACCGGCGGGCTAGCCCCCTTCGGGGCCGGATCTGAAGCTTCAGGGAGGGGGAAGCAGGGCAGTGGAGCGCTTTGTGATCCAGGGCGGAGCCAGGCTCCGCGGGGAGGTGGAAGTCTCGGGCGCCAAGAACTCGGCGCTCAAGCTGGCCGCGGCGGCGCTGCTCGCGCCGGGACGGACCGTGCTGCACAACGTGCCCCGCATCCGGGACATGCAGACGATGCTGGCCCTGCTGGACGCCCTGGGGGCCGGGGCGCGGTTCGAGGGCGACACCCTTGAGGTGGATGCCACCAGCATCGACTCCTACACGGCGCCCTACGAGCTGGTGCGCCAGATGAGGGCCTCCATCATCGTGCTTGGGCCTCTGGTGGCCCGCTTCGGCCAGGCGGAGGTCTCGGCCCCCGGCGGGTGCAACCTGGGGCTGCGCAAGTTCAACTTCCACCTCGACGGGCTGCGGGCGCTGGGGGCGGAGGTGGAGGTGGACCACGGCTTCATAAAGGCGCGGGCCCCGGAGGGCCTGCGGGGCTCGGAGGTTTACTTCGAGTACCCGAGCGTCGGGGCTACGGAGAACGTGATGATGGCCGCCGTCCGGGCCCGGGGGATCACGATCATCGAGAACGCCGCCCGGGAGCCGGAGATCGTGGCCCTGGCAGACTTCTTGAACGGGATGGGGGCCAGCGTGATGGGCGCCGGGACCGGCCGGATCGTGGTGGAGGGCGTGGAGGAGCTGGAGCCGGTTGAGTGGACGGTGATCCCGGACCGGATCGAAGCCGGCACCTTCCTGATGGCGGCGGCGGCCACCGGGGGCGAGGTGCTGGTGAGGGGTGCCCGGCCGGAGCACCTTAAGATGGAGCTTGAGAAGCTCCACGACATGGGGGTGGAGCTGGAGACCGGCGACGAAGGCATCCGGGTCAAGGAGAAGGACCCGGCCGGGCTTCGGGGGGTCGATGTCTCCACGCTGCCCTTCCCGGGCTTCGCCACCGACCTGCAGGCGCAGATGATGGTCCTCCTCACCCAGGCCTCGGGCTGCGGGATCATCACCGAGAACGTCTACGAGAACCGGCTGCAGGTGGCCGAGGAGCTGAACCGGATGGGCGCCGGGATAGACCTGTTCGGTGGGCACCGGGCCCTGGTGCGGGGGCCGCGGCGGCTCTCGGGGACCACGGTGCAGGCCCCCGACCTGCGCGGTGGCGCCGCCCTGGTGATCGCCGGGCTGGTGGCCGAGGGTACGACCGTGGTGGATGACGCCCGCCACATCCTGCGGGGCTACGAGCGATTCAAGGAGAAGCTCTCCGCCCTCGGTGCCGCGGTGGCCTTTGAGAGCGGTGCCCCAGTAGCCCGCTGATCTACGCCCGGGCCAAAGTTGGGCTACCATTGTGTCCGCCGGAGTCAATGGTGGCTCCGGCGGAGATGCGTTCTACGGGAGGAAGCGGAACACACTGCAGAAGACAAAGCTCGAAAACGAGGTTCTCTCGCTCACCCGGCGGCTCGTAGGCTACCGATCCTACACCCCTGGTGCCACCCAGGCCGCCATGGAGTTTATCCGGGGCTGGTTCGAGGCGCGGGGGCTCGAGACCCTCACCTACGAGGGGGCGGGACCCGGAGGGAAGCTCTCCTCGCTCGCGGTGCGGGTCGGTTCGGGTGAGCCGAAGATACTCTTCCACGGGCACGTGGACGTGGTCCCGGGTGAGGAGTGGCAGTTCGACCCCTACGAGGAGGACGGGGAGCTCTACGGGCGCGGCGTCTACGACATGAAGGGGGCGCTCGCGGCCATGATGTACGCCATGGAGGACCTGCACGTACTTGGCTGCGAGGCCACCGTCGAGCTTCTCGTCGTCCCCGACGAGGAGCGGGAGTACGGAGGACCGAAGGGCGCCGAGGTGCTCATCCGGCACGGACACGTGGGTGACTTCCTCATAACCGGCGAGCCCACCGACTTCCACGTGGGCACCCAGGCCAAGGGCGTGCTCCACCTGCGGGTCACCCTGCGCGGCAAGAGCGCCCACGGCTCCCGGCCGTGGCTGGGGAAGAACGCGGTGCTCATGGCCTACGAGCACTACCGGCGGGTGCTCGAGCTGCCCTTCGCCCACGAGCGGAGCGAGCTGTTCCCCTACCCGAGCATAAACTTCGCCCGGATCATCGGGGGAGACGTCATAAACCGGGTGCCGGACCGGGCCACCTACGACATGGACATCCGCTACCTGCCCGGGCAGGACCCCCGTGAGATCACCCGCCAGATCCGGTCCATCGACCTGCCCGCGGAAGTTGAGGTGCTCTACTCCTGCGAACCCACCTACGTCTCCCACGATAACCCCTACGTCAAGACCCTCCGGGAGGTCGCCGCCCGCCACTACCACGGCAACCCGGTGGGCGTCGGCCGCCACGGGGCCTCGGATATCGTCTACTTCCAGCGCGTCGGCGTCCCCGGCGTCGAGTTCGGCCCCATCGGGGGCGGACACCACGGTCCCAACGAGTACGTCGTCTGCGACTCCCTGGAGGCCTACCGGCAGATGCTCGTCCAGTTCGTCCAGATCATAGCTCGTAACGGCAAACGCTCGGTTAAGGGAGATTAATCACCGTTTGTTACTGAAAGTAGCTCCTTGAAAGTTCCAGGCGGCAAATGTATATTGCGAGTAGGTTTCGCGGGAAGAAAGGCTGTAATTGACGCTGGGGCTATTGCAGCAGGAGATAGGGTACGGAGTTCTATACCTGTATGTCGGGGCGTTTATCCTGCTCGTGGTCGGCTTCGTGGCGAGCGTGCTCGTCATAGCCCGGCTCATCGCGCCGAGCCGTCCCTCGGAGACCAAGCGGAGGGTATACGAGACGGCGGAGACCAGCGTCACCGATCCCTGGCGACCCTTCCCGGTGAGGTACTACGTATTTGCTTTGCTGTT
>JADDKG010000169.1 GCA_020253895.1 Rubrobacter sp. | reverse complement strand
GATAGATCGCATCGGCCCCCACCCGCACCGCGGTGCCGACCAGCGTCCCGATGTCCAGGTAGGCCCGCACCGGATGTCCCGGCTCGCCTATCTCGTAGGCTTCGTCTGCCTTCTGTCGGTGCATCGAGGCCCGGTCGTCGGGGGTGTAGACCGCGACGGTCCGGATGCCCAGCTCGTAGGCGGCCCTGAAGGCCCGGATGGCGATCTCCCCCCGGTTGGCCACAAGCACCTTGCGCAGCATCGAGACCTCCTGAGACGGCTTCCGGTGTGGCAGGCACAACATCTTAGTGCCACAGAGCCGCTCCCCGCCACCCCGCGCCGGTTATAAACTCTCTGGGAGGTTGACGCGACAGGAGGCCCCTCAGGAGGCGCGTGGCACACCCCTGGCACGACATCCCGGCCGGGGAGGAGGCCCCGCGGGAGATCCACGCGGTGGTCGAGATCCCCAAGGGCTCGAAGGTGAAGTACGAGCTGGACAAGGAGACCGGGCTGCTCAGGGTGGACCGGGTGCTCTACTCCTCGGTCGTCTACCCGGCGAACTACGGCCTCATCCCCCGGACCCTCGGGGAGGACGGCGACCCGCTGGACGCGCTGGTCCTGATGCAGGAGCCGGTCCACCCGCTCAGCGTCCTCCGGGCCCGCCCGATAGGGATGATGCTGATGATCGACGAGGGCGAGCGGGACGAGAAGATCATCTGCACCCACCTCGACGACCCGGAGTACCGCTCGTACTTCCACCACGGCGAGCTGCCGGAGCACCGGCTCGCCGAGCTGCGGCGCTTTTTCCAGGACTACAAGAAGCTGGAGAAGAAGGAGGTCAGGGTAGGAGACTTCCTCGGCCCGGAGGAGGCGCAGCGGGCGATCGGGGAGGCGATGCGGCTCTACGAGGAGCGCCTCGGGGCCGGCCCCATGGGGTAGACTCTGGACAGGGAGCCGGGCAGAGAAGGAGGTGAGAGGTGAGCGATCTCGCGCAGAAGGAATGTGTCCCGTGCAAGGGAGGGGTCCCGCCCCTGAAGGGCGAGGAGCTCCGTGAGCTCGCGCGGCAGGTCCCCGGCTGGGAGGTGGTCGACGAGCACCACCTGCGCCGGACGTTCAAGTTCAGGAACTTCCGGGAGGCGCTCGCGTTCGTCAACAGGGTCGGGGAGCTCGCCGAGGAGCAGAACCACCACCCGGACATCTGCTTTGGCTGGGGGCGGGCCGAGATCACGGTCTTCACCCACAAGATAGACGGCCTCACCGAGAGCGACTTTATCTTCGCGGCGAAGGTAAACAACCTCTAGCACCCGCCGCCTATACCGTTGCCCCGGTCGGCGAGGCGGCAGAGCTCGTCCGGGGGAAGCCCCCACAGGCCGCGCCGGGCCTCGCGCGCTTCGCGCTGCGCCTGGCGGAGGCTCCCGGCGTACCGGGTGTTGGGCGGGAAGAGCGCAAGCTGGGCGTAGCCCTTCTCCAGCAGCAGCCGGTTGAACATCTCCCCTCCGGTATAAACGTAGGCCAGCACGCGCCCGTAGCGGTCCTCCAGCTCGGGGCCGAACTCCAGCCGGACCCGGCGCCCCTCCAGCCGCCGCTCGGCGAAGGCGGCGGCCCTCCGGGCGTAGGGCTGCGGGCCGCCGGGGGCGTGCAGCTCCGGCGCGTCCACCCCTATGAGCCGCACGTCCTCCTCGCCCCGGACCGGAGGGGAGACCTCGATGGTGTCCCCGTCTATCACCCGGGTCACGACGGCCTCCCTCTCCGAAAGGGCCTGCCCGGAGGACAGAAGGGCGCACCCGCCCGCACAGAGCAGGGCGGCAAAAAGACACAGGATCCTCGCGGTCCGCGGCGGCACGCGAGGATCATAGCGCCTCCCCTATTGCAAAGGAAAGAGAGAGGCCCCGTTGCGGGGCCTCTCTCTTTCGCCTCCGGTCCTGAAAGGGATCAGGCGCTTCTCGCCTGGGCCTCGTGGCGGCCCTCGGCGAACTCCTCGACCAGCTTGGCGCAGAAGGCGGGCAGGTCATCCGGCTTGCGGCTCGAGACGAGCCCCTGGTCCACCACGACTTCTTCGTCGACCCACTCGCCGCCCGCGTTGCGGATGTCGGTCTTGAGCGAGGGCCAGGAGGTGATCCTGCGGCCGCGCAGCACGTCGGCCTCAACCAGCATCCAGGGGCCGTGGCAGATCACCGCGACCGGCTTGCCCTGCTCGAAGAACCCGCGCACGAAACGCACGGCCTCCTCTTGGGTGCGCAGGTAGTCGGGGTTGGCCACCCCGCCGGGGAGCACCAGCCCGTCGTAGTCGGAGGGGTCGGCCTCGGAGACCACCCGGTCCACCGGGAACCTGTCCGCCCGGTCCAGGTGGTTGAAGGCCTGGATCTCCCCCTCCTGCGTGGACAGAAGCTCCGGGGTACCCCCGGCCTCCTTTACCGCCTTCCACGGCTCGGTCAGCTCCACCTGCTCGGCCCCCTCCGGGGCCACCAGAAACGCTATCCTCTTGCCCTGAAGCTCGTTTGCCATGGGCGACGCTCCTTTCCTGTCTCTGGAGATCCATCTCTCCTCTATGGGGGGTTACGCCGTTTTTCGGTACCCGCTCCCTGCAACGGGCTAAACGCCTCCCGGGCACCCAGGTGTGTCCTGGTTCACCCTTCGAGGCCACCCCGGCGGATCACCTCCGCGTACCAGCTGGCGCTGTCCTTGGGGATACGCCGCTGCGTCCCGTAGTCCACGTAGACGATCCCGAAGCGCTTGGAGTACCCCTCGGCCCACTCGAAGTTGTCCAGGAGCGACCACACCATGTAGCCGCGGAGGTCCACGCCGCGCTCGATCGCCGCGTGCGCCGCCCGGAGGTGGGAATCCAGGAAGGAGATGCGCTCCCTGTCGTTGACTTCTCCCTCGGGGTCCACGTAGTCGTGGACGGCGCACCCGTTCTCGGTGACGAAGATGGGGACCTCTGTGTACTCCTCCTTTATCCGCACGAGCAGTTCGGTGAGCCCGCCGGGCTCGACCGGCCAGCCCATAGCCGTGGTCCCAGCGCCCTCCGGGAGCACGGTCTCGGCCCCGAGGTACCCGAAGCGGGTGCCGGCAGCGGGCCCGGCTCCTCCACCTGAGGCCCGGACGGTGTGGCGCATGTAGTAGTTGACGCCGAGGAAGTCCACGGGGGCGGATATCTTATCGAGATCCCCCTCTCGCACTGGCGGCGGCTCTATGCCACGCTCCCGGTAGAAGTCGAGAAGATCCTCCGGGTAGGAGCCCGGGAAGAGCGGGTCGAGGTAGAGGCGGTTGGCGTTGCCGTCCACCCTCCGGGCGGCCTCCAGGTCGGCGGGGTGCTGCGAGGCCGCTCTCACCGGCGAGAGGTTCAGGGTGATCCCTATTCTCCTGCCCTCCCCGCCCGAGGAGCGCATCGCCTCCAGGGCGAGGGCGTGCCCGAGCAGCAGGTGGTGGGTGGCGGCGAGGGCCTCGGCGGTACTCTTCCTGCCCGGGGCGTGCCTGCCCAGGCCGTAGCCCATCCAGGCCGAGACCCACGGCTCGTTCAGCGTGATCCAGTACGGTACAGAGCCCGAGAGCGCCTCGTATACGAGGCTGGCATACTCGGCGAAGCGCTCGCTGGTCTCGCGGCTCGTCCATCCCCCGTAGCGGTCCTGAAGCGTCTGCGGGAGATCCCAGTGGTAGAGGGTGAGCATCGGCTCTATGGAGCGCTCCCTGAGCCCCGCGACCAGCCGGCGGTAGAAGTCCAGGCCCTTCGGGTTTGCGGGGCCCATGCCCTCGGGCTGGATGCGGGGCCAGGCCACCGAGAAGCGGTAGGCCTTTATGCCGAGGTCAGCCATCAGGTCGAGGTCCTCCTCGAGGCGGTGGTAGTGGTCGCAGGCTATGTCGCCGGTGTCACCGCGGTAGACGTTGCCCGGGGTGTGGCTGAAGGTGTCCCAGATGGAGGGCCCCCGCCCGTCCTCCGTGGCCGCACCCTCGATCTGGTAGGCGGCCGTGGCCGCTCCCCACAGGAAACCCTCCGGAAAGCTCAAAGAAGCGCTCCTCCTTTCAAAAAGGCTCCGGCCTCCGCTCCCTCAGCCCGGGCGGGAGGCCCGGCGGCGGGGCGAGAACCAGCTCAGGGCAAGGACCACGAGGCCGAAGACGATCATGAACAGCCCCCACCAGAGGTTCGCGTTGATCCCCAGGCTCTTCTGCAGCTGACCAGCGGGGCCCAGCAGCCCGTAGAGGACCAGTATCGCGCCGAAGATCAGGACTATGGCCGCGACGTAGAACCCTATGGCCAGGGCGTGGCTGGTCCCGGAGTGCTCCGGCACCCTCTCTCCCTCTTCGTACGCCCTCTGCCCAGAATTTTCGGACACGAGCCTCCTCTAGAAGAAGATGATGTTCAGCGCCAGCGTGATGAGCAGCACCGCCGCGGCCAGTACGGAAGGCTTCTTGTACCACGCATGCTCCACGCCCTCCTTCTTCTCCGTTAGCCCGTAGACGAGCCCCCGGAGCTCCTCCTCTGGCTTGGGCCTCGTCACCAGCGAGACGGCTATCGTGACGACGAAGCACACCACCCACGCCCACCAGGCGCGCCAGAAGTTGCCCGCCATCGGGGAGCCGTACTGGAGGGTCCCGAGCAGCTCCAGCCCGTAGAGCACCAGCCCGGCGACAGTCCCCGAGACGAGCCCCGCGAACCCGCCCCACGGGGTCGTACGCTTCCAGAACATCCCGAGCAGGAACGTGCCGAACAGCGGGGCCAGGAACAGACCGTGAAGCAGCTGCACGTAGTCCATGATGCTCGCGAAGCCCAGCACGATGTAGGCCGTGCCCACACTCAGCAGT
>JADDKG010000168.1 GCA_020253895.1 Rubrobacter sp. | reverse complement strand
GGTGATTAATGCAAGAAGTCGTGCAAGCCGCACCAAGGAGGAAGAGGGCTGTGGCGGAGACGCTGAAGGGGGCGGAGCGCTACAAGAAGGCGGGGGTAATCCCCTACAAGGAGATGGGCTACTGGCGCCCGGACTACGAGCCGGAGGAGACGGATGTATTGGCGGCGTTCAGGATCACGCCGCAATCTGGGGTGGAGCCTGAGGAGGCCGGGGCTGCGGTGGCCGGTGAGTCCTCTACGGCCACGTGGACCGTGGTATGGACCGACATGCTCACCGCCTACGACAACTACCAGGGCAAGTGCTACAAGGTGGTGCCGGTACCCGGGACGCAGCCGCAGCAGTACATAGCTTACATAGCGTACAAGCTGGACCTCTTCGAGGAGGGGTCGATCCCGAACATGGCCTCCTCGATCATCGGCAACGTCTTCGGGTTCAAGGCGGTCAAGGCGCTGCGGCTGGAGGATCTGCGGATTCCCACCCAGTATCTGAAGACATTCCAGGGGCCGCCGCACGGGATCGTGGTAGAGCGGGAGATGCTCAACAAGTACGGGCGGCCCCTGCTCGGCTGCACCGTGAAGCCCAAGCTCGGCCTCTCGGCCCGGAACTACGGGCGGGTCGTGTACGAGGCGCTCCGGGGCGGCCTGGACTTCACCAAGGACGACGAGAACACCAACTCCCAGCCCTTCAACCGGTGGCGCGACCGGTACCTGTACTGCATGGAGGCCGTCAACCGGGCGGTGGAGCAGACCGGGGAGATAAAGGGCCACTATCTCAACGTCACCGCGGCCACGATGGAGGAGATGTACGAGCGGGCCGAGTTCGCCAAGGAGCTCGGTTCGGTCATCATCATGATCGACCTGACGATCGGCTTCACCGCGATGGGCTCGATGTCCAAGTGGGCGCGGGAGAACAGCATGATCCTGCACCTGCACCGGGCCGGGCACAGCACCTACACCCGCCAGAAGAACCACGGGGTCAACTTCCGGGTTCTGGCCAAGTGGTGCCGCATGATCGGGGTAGACCACATCCACGCCGGCACCGTGGTGGGCAAGCTGGAAGGGGATCCCGGTTCGGTTCGCGGCTACTACAACACCTGCCGCGAGGACTTCAACCCCGCGGACCCGGCGCTCGGTCACTATTTCGACCAGGACTGGATCCACCTCCCCGGCGTGATGCCGGTGGCCTCCGGCGGCATCCACGCCGGGCAGATGCACCAGCTTCTGCACTATCTGGGCGAGGACACCGTCTTACAGTTCGGCGGCGGCACCATCGGGCACCCGATGGGCATCGCGGCCGGGGCCGCGGCCAACCGCGTGGCCGTCGAGGCCATGATCAAGGCCCGCAACGAGGGGCGGGACTTCCTGCGCGAGGGACCGGACATCCTCAAGGCCGCTGCCAAGAACTCGCCGGAGCTCGCCTCGGCCCTGGACGTGTGGGGCGATGTGACCTTCGAGTTCGAGTCCACCGACACACCGGACGTCATAGCTACGCCGACCGAGTCCTGAAAAGGAGAGTGAGATGAGCACAGGACTGCACATTACGCAGGGAACGTTCTCCTACCTGCCGGACCTCACGGACGAGGAGATAAAGGCCCAGATCCAGTACGGCATAGACAACGGGTGGGCCGTGGCCATCGAGTTCACCGACGACCCTCACCCCAGGAACGTCTACTGGGAGATGTGGGGTATGCCCATGTTCGACATTGAGGACCCGGCGGCGGCCCTGCACGAGGTGAAGCGCTGCCGGGAGGCCTTCCCGGAGCACTACATCCGGGTGAGCCTCTTCAACCCCGCGCTCACCAAGATGACCACGGCGCTGCAGTTCCTCGTGAACCGGCCGCCGCACGAGCCCGGCTTCCGGCTCGACCGCCAGGAGGTGCGGGACCGCTCGATCCGCTACACAATCCACCCCTACGCGGCGGATCTCCCGCACGGGGACCGGTACCGCAACGGGAGGGAGTAGATGGACGACTCTCGGGAAGTGCCTCCGGCGATGGTGACCAAGGGGCTCGGCTGGTCCGGGCGGGAGGCTCCCCCTGCCCCGCCGCCGGCCGGTCCGGGTGTTGGGGAGGAGATCTCCGGCCGGTTCGGTCGCGGCGAGGCCGAGGAGAGGTTCCGGGAGCTGGAAGACCCTCTGCGCGAGATCCCGGACGAAACCGAGGTGGACGTCGAGCACGTGGTCGGCGACTCGCGCATTGAGGAGGTGCTCGAAGGTCTCGACCGCGAGCTCGTGGCGCTGCAGGAGGTGAAGGGCCGCATAAGGGAGATCGCCTCGCTTCTGGTCGTGGACCGGCTGAGACGGCTGCTCAACCTGGAGGCCGATCCCCCGACGCTGCACATGGTCTTCACCGGCAACCCCGGCACCGGCAAGACCACCGTGGCGCGCAAGATGGGCCAGATCCTCTACTCCCTCGGGTACGTGCGCAAGGGACACCTGGTCAGCGTCGGACGGGACGACCTTGTCGGCCAGTACGTCGGGCACACCGCGCCCAAGACCCGGGAGGTCATCAAGCGGGCGATGGGCGGGGTGCTCTTCATCGACGAGGCGTACCACATCTACCGGGTGGACAACGAGCGGGACTACGGCCAGGAGACCGTGGAGATCCTGCTCGAGGTCATGGAGAACAGCCGGGAGGACCTGGTCGTCATCATGGCCGGCTACAAGGACCACATGGACCGCTTCTTCCACGACGTGCCCGGCCTCTCGTCGCGCATCGCCCACCACATCAACTTCCCCGACTACGACCTGGACGAACTGATGGAGATAGCCCATCTGATGGTCGAGCAGCAGCGCTACCGGTTCTCCGAGGACGCCGTGCAGGCTTTCCGGGAGTACCTTGGGGAGCGCAAGAAGCAGCCGAGGTTCGCCAACGGCCGCAGCGTGCGCAACGCTCTGGACCGGGCCAGGATGCGGCAGGCCGTCCGGCTGTACGAGGCTGCCCGTAGAGGCCGGAGGCTCACCAAGAAGGACCTGGTGACCATAGAGGCCGAGGACATCCTGGCCAGCCGGGTCTTCGAGGGCGGCTTCTACAAGAAGAGCGTCCCGACCGGGGAGCGGTGAAGGGCGAGCGGGTGGTTCTGGGGCGCGTCAAGCCCGGCAGCTGGTCCGGCTTTCAGTGGACCGGGGCCGAGCCGGAGGGCCTGGACGACCCGGCGCGGGCCGAGATGCTGGGCGCCACCTGGGAGGGTGATGAGCTGGTCACCTACGACATAGAGGCGCTGCACCACTACTTCGAGCACCTGGACGACGAGTGGATCCAGGACCCGGACTGACGGGCTGGGGTGATACCGGATGGACACGAAAACCGCCAACAGGGAAAGCGCATACGGTGAGCTGAGCCAGGTGCTCACGCTGCCGCTGCTGGAGGCTACCAGGGCCGCGGCGCTCGCCTGCCGGAGGCACTTCGGGAGGGGAGACAACAAAGCCGCCGACCGGGCCGCAGTCGACGCGATGCGGCAGGCGCTCCGAGCGGCACCGGGCGAGGGGACGATCGTCATCGGAGAGGGAGAGAAGGACGAGGCCCCGATGCTCTACAACGGGGAGACGTTCGGGGCCGGCGGAGAGCCGCGGTACGACGTGGCGGTCGACCCCCTGGAGGGGACAAAGTTCACGGCGCGGGGGCTGGCCGGGGCCATCTCGGTCATCGCCGCCTCCGGGCGCGGAGCCCTGTGGTCTCCCGGCCCTGGCTTCTACATGGAGAAGATCGTGGTCGGGCCCCGGGCGAAGGGCGCGATAGACCTCCGGCTCGGACCGGAGGAGAACCTGAGGAACGTAGCCGACTCGCTGGGCCGGAAGCCCTACGAGCTGCGGGTTTTCGTGATGGACAAACCCCGCCACCAGAGATCGGAAG
>JADDKG010000167.1 GCA_020253895.1 Rubrobacter sp. | reverse complement strand
CCTCCAGGTGCTCGACCACCCCGGCGAGCGCCCGGCGCAGGGCGTTCAGGGTGAAGTCGTAGCTCCGGCGCCGCCGGGAGAGCTCCAGCGCCCGCCACGCGAGCGCGTCGAGCCCACCGGCCAGCTCGCCGTCCATCACCAGCCGCTTGCCCTCCCGGGAGATCTCCTCGAAGGACCGCCCCTCCCCGGTGAACCCCCGGTAGGCACGGTCCAGGATCTCCTCCCCCTCCGGGTCCACAAAGAGCCTCCCCACGAGGTTCGCGAACTCGTAGCCGGTCGTTCCCTCCACCGGCCATCCCTCGGGGAGCTCCTCGTCCGCGGCGAGGATCTTCTCCACCACCAGGTAGAAGGGCTCGCCGTGAGCCTCCCGCAGCCGCCGGAGGTAGCCCTCCGGGTCGCGCAGCCCGTCCGGGTGGTCTATCCGGAGGCCGTCCGCCGCACCCCGGCGCAGCAGGTCCAGGGCGAGGCGGTGGGTCTCCTCGAAGACCCTCCCGTCCTCCGCCCGCAGGCCCACCAGGTCGTTTATGGCGAAGAAGCGGCGGTAGTTGACCTCGTCGTCCGCCACCCGCCAGAAGGCCAGCCGGTAGGCCTGCCCCTCGAGCAGGCGGTGGAGCTCCTCGGGGTCGCGGGCCGGGCCCTCCAGGACCCCCTCCAGCGCCCGGCGGGCCTCCGGGGAGGCCCGGAGCGTCCGGGAGAGACGCTCCCTGAGGCCCGTGGCCCGCCGCACCCTCTCCGCCCCCCTCCCGGGGGCGCGCCCCGGCAGCGCCGCGAACCGGGCGGCGAGCCGCACGAGCTCGGGCTCGCCGGAGGCCGCCAGCACCGCCGGGTAGGTCCCGGGGTCGAGCGGGAAGCGGTGCCCGTAGTAGCGGACGAGGAGAGCACCCTCCTCCGCCTCCAGACCCAGGCGGAGCTCCCCGCGCTCCAGCACCGCCCGGTAGTGGTCGCCGAGCACAGGGAGCAGCACCCTGCCGCGCAGGTGGGGGCGCCCGGGGGGGTCCCAGTCGATATCGAAGAAGGGCGCGCACGGCGAGGCCGGGCCGTGCTCCAGGACGCTCATCCACCGCTCGTTCTCCGGCGCGAGGCCCATGTGGTTCGGGACCCAGTCCAGGACCAGGCCCATCCCGTGCTCCCGGACGGCCCGCAGGAGGGCGGCGTACCCCTCCTCCCCGCCGAGCGCGGGGTCGACGGCGTTATGGTCCACCACGTCGTAACCGTGGGTGCTCCCCGGCCGCGCCCGGGTGCAGGGGGAGAGGTAGAGGTGGCTCACCCCGAGCTCCGCCAGGTAGGGGACGAGCCCGGCGGCGGCGTGGAGGGTGAGGCCGCTCCCGAGCTGCAGCCGGTAGGTGGCGCGGGGGACCCTCACGCGCCGCCCTCCGCCAGGTGCCAGACGACCGCCCACCCAGGAAGCTCTTCCCGCGCGCCCTCCGCCCCCTCCGTGGCGTAGAGCGGGCTCCCCTCGGGCTCCCCGAAGCCCCCGAGAGGGCCGGGGCCGAGGTTCGCGCGCAGCGTCAGGAGGGCGCCGCCCGCGAGGGTCCAGCGCACCTCCAGGCCGCTGCCGCCGACCGTCCGCCAGGAGGCCGCGCCGCCCGGAGCGGCGGCAAGCAGGGGGACGATGCGCTCCCTGCGCAGCTCGATGAGCGAGCGGTAGAGGCCGAGCCGGGCGCGGTGCTCCGGCGAGCCGGGCTCCTCCCACCGCAGGCGGGCGGCCTCGAAGGTCTCCTCCGCGCCGGGGTCCGGGATCCTCCCGCGGGTGGCGGGGTCGGAGAACTCCGGGAAGGCGGCGAACTCCTCCCTGCGCCCCTCGGCCACGGCCCGCGCCAGGTCCCCGCCGAAGTCGCAGAAGAAGGGGAACGGCGAGGAGGAGGCCCACTCCTCGCCCATGAACACCAGCGGTATCTGCGGCGAGAGCAGGTAGATGGCGGCGGCCGCGCGCACCGCCTCGGGCGGGGCCAGGGCGGAGATCCTCTCCCCGAAGGCCCGGTTGCCGACCTGGTCGTGGTTCTGCAGGAACGCCACGAAGGAGGTGGGCGGAAGGTCGGCGCTCGGCTCCCCCCGGGCCGCACCGTCCCTGTAGGCGGAGGGCTCGCCCTGGTAGGCGAACCCCTCGGCCAGGGCCCGGGCCAGGTGGCGCGCCGGGGAGGGGGCGTAGTCCGCGTAGTAGCCGGAGTCCTCGCCGGTGAGGGCGGCGTGCAGGGAGTGGTGCAGGTCGTCGTTCCACTGGGCCGTGGCACTGTGGGGGCCGCGCAGGAGGGAGGCGGCGTTGGCGTCGTTCTCCAGCACCAGGTGCACGTGCCGGTCCCTCCCGGGCCCCTCGCGGACCCGCCGGGCCAGCTCGCGCACCAGGTGGCGCTCCGGGTCGTCGAAGATCGCGTGCACCGCGTCCAGCCTCAGGCCGTCCAGGTGGTACTCCTCGATCCAGTAGAGCGCGTTGTGGATAAAGAACTCGCGCACCATCCTCCGGCCGAAGTCTATGGCCTCCCCCCAGGGAGTCTGGTGCTCAGCGGTGAAGAACTGCGGGGCGTACAGGGAGAGGTAGTTGCCCTCCGGGCCGAAGTGGTTGTAGACGACGTCGAGAAAGATCATCATGCCCCGCCGGTGGGCGGCCTGCACGAGCTCCTTGAGCTCCTCCGGGGTCCCGTAGGAGGAGTCAGGG
>JADDKG010000166.1 GCA_020253895.1 Rubrobacter sp. | reverse complement strand
TCTCTGCCCTCCAGGAAGGTGGCTCTCGGGGCTGCTTCCTGGAGTATGCAGCGTCGCTGATGAATAAACCAACAGTATCCGGCATATGGTCAACATTGACAAAAAATTGAGCCGATCTGATCAGGACAACACCGTCTCGCTCCGATACATTTGCGTCGCAAGTACGAAGAAGGAGGCTCTTGGATGAGTGATGGTACCAAGACCGTGCTCGGCGCCCTCGGCGGCATCTTGTTGCTGCTCGTCCTGCTGGCGATCCTCGCCGGCGGCGGCTTGTTCGGTGGCGGCCCGATGATGGGTCCCGGCGGCATGATGGACGACTGGGGGTGGGGTCCGGGTGGCATGATGGACGGCGGCCGGGGCTTCTTCGGGATACTCTGGACGCTCGTCCCGCTCCTGTTCTGGGGCGGGCTGATCGCATTGATCGTCTGGGCCGTAGTGCGCATCACCTCGGGTCAGGGTAGCTCCGACGACCATCGGGCACGCGCCGGATCGGCGGAGGAGATCCTGCGGGAGCGCTTCGCGCGCGGCGAGATCGACGCCGAGGAGTACGAGAGATCGCTTGAGGTGCTGCGGGGCGAAGGGAGTGCCTGAAAAGGGGTTTCTTCCAAGACTGCCCAGGATCTTACGGCTGCGCCGGTATCCTCGCGGTGGCGCGGGTCGCCCTCTCAGCCAACCCGCGCCTGCGTAAGCGAACTGCGACTCCAGGACCAAAATCACAAGTCTCGCACCAGAACGTGAGACGTACGTACTGCTGAGAACCGTCACCCCCGCAAGGTTTCAAGGATCTTCTCGCGGAGTCGGGGTTTCTGCGAGACCACTTTCCACGAAGCCGCGTCCCCTTCGCGAGAGACCGAAGTAAGGCATCCCCGCTATGGGACGTTCTTCCGTAAGACCCCGGGCGGCGAGAGCGCGCAGCACGTCCTCGATCTCCGGCTGCGGCCGGCCGAGCAGCGTGGCTACGTCGCAGGCGCACAGGGTAGCGTCCGACAAGCTCGCCATAGCCCTGGCCTCCGTCGGGTCGCGCAGAAGGCCAGGGGCCGCTCCAAGGATCCGTTCGGCCACCGCTTCGCCGATCAGGACCGCCGCGACGTACTCCCCGGAGACCTCGCAGGTGAACGGCACCCGCCGAACCTCCCCCTCGCCGAGGCGCTCGCGCGCGGCTTTGGCCGCTTCCGGCAGCAGGCAACGGGTCGCGCAACCTCCCGTGTCAAGTATTCGGAACTTGCCTCGTCTGTCCACGGTTACACCTCCAGCTTCTCGCCGAGCTTCTTCGGGTCGAACCCGATGATGACCTCTCCACGGATCACGGTGGTCGGGGTCGCTTGAGATCCGAGCCCGGTCAGCTCTCTGAGAGCCTGCTCGTCTTCCCGGATATCCTTCTCGATGAAAAGAACACACCTTTGTCCGAGAGCCACTTCTTCTCCCGCAAGCAGCCGGCGCAACCAGGCTGCGTGTAGATCACAACCTGTTTTTCGGCCATACTCTCTCCTTCGCTACCGGTCCTTTCGTACAAAGACCATCCCGTAGTGGTATGGGAGGAGTTCCACGACCCGCTCCAGCTCGAAACCGGCGGGCTCCACGACGGCCCCGGTCTTCTCGGGTGACATGCGCATCTCCGTGGCGGGGCCGCGGGGTTCGCCCAGTACGGACGTTTCTTCTCTCGGTATGGGGTGCCAGTTCACGATGGCGAACCTTCCGCCGGGTTTGAGCACCTCGAAGAGCGCGCGGGCCAACCTCGTTTGCTCCGGCACTCCGTGGAAGGTATTCGCCAGCAGCACGAGATCGACCGGCGCGGGGACGTGCTTGGCGATATCGCGGGCGTCGGCCAGGGCGAACTCGCAGTTGTTCGCCCCGTGGCGGGCCACCTCTTCTTTGGCCCGCTCCAGCATCCCGGGGTCCAGATCCAGCGCGTAGACCCTGCCCGGGGCCACCAACCGCGACAGACGAGCGGTGAAGTAGCCGTCGCCGCAACACAGGTCGACCACGCTCATCCCCGAGGAGATGCCGAGCTTCTCCAACACGCCTTCCGGGTCGGGCCACAGGGCGCTCCACCAGTCCCTGTCCGGCATGCCGGTGGCCGGGAAGGGGGACATTCGGCTTTCTTCCCGGCCCGGTCCACGACCGGCTCCGCCGGCGGGAGACATTACTTCCCTCCCCTCTCCGGCTTCGGGCGGAGCAACCTCAGGCCGTTGGCGATCACCACGAGGGCGCTCCCCTCGTTTATGGCGATGGCCGGCACCAGGCCCACCAGGCCGAGGAGCGCGGTGGGTACCAGCACCGCGACGAGGCTCACGGAGAAGAAGACGTTCTGGCGGATCGTTCGCGTCGCCCGGCGCCCCAAAGAGAGCGCCTCGGCCAGGCGCCTCAGGTCGTCGTCCATCAGCACGATGTCGCCTGTCTCGCGGGCCACGTCGGTGCCGCGGACTCCCATGGCGATCCCGAGGTCGGCCCGGGCGAGGGCGGGACCGTCGTTGATGCCGTCGCCGACCATCGCGACCCGGTGGCCCCGCTCCTGCAGCTCCCGGACCACCCGGATCTTGTCGTCGGGCAAAAGCTCGGCGTGGACCTCGTCTATGACCGCCTGCCGGGCGAGCGCCTCGGCGGTCCGGCGGTTGTCGCCGGTGAGCATGACGACGCGCTTTACGCCCCGCTCCTTGAGCAGCGAGACGGCCTCCGCGGCTTCCTCACGCAAGGGGTCCTGGATGCCCAAGACGCCGAGGATCTTCCTGCTCTTCCAGACGACGATCGCGGTTTTTCCTGCGGACTCGCGGTCCGCCACGGCCCCGAGCTCTCCTGTGGGGATGTCCTCCTCCGCAGCGAGGCGCGGGCTGCCGACGAAGACGCGCTCGCCCTCCACCTCGGCGACGGCCCCGCGTCCCGTAAGGGCCGAGAAGCGCTCGGAGGTCGGGACCGCGAGCCCTTCTTTTTGCGCCCGGCGCACGACGGCGGCGGCTATGGGGTGCTCGGAACCGGCCTCGACCGCCGCGGCGAGCCCGAGCAGTTCCTCGCGGGAGACACCCTCCGCCGGGACGACGTCGGTGAGCTCGGGTTGACCGGTGCTCAAGGTCCCGGTCTTGTCGAGGGCCACCGTGTCCACGCGGGCGGCGGCCTCCAGGTATGCTCCTCCCTTGACGATCAGGCCGCGGCGGGCGCCGTTGCTGATCGCGGCGAGCGCGGCCGTCGGGACCGAGAGCACGAGCCCGCAGGTGCAGGAGATCACCAGCACCACCAACGCCCGGTAGAACCAGGGCTCGAAGGGCTGGGCGAAGAGGAGCGGCGGTATCGTCGCCACGAGCGCGGCCAGGGCGAACATAGCGGGGGTGTAGACGGCCCCGAAGCGCTCTCCGAAGTTCTCGTAGCTCGACTTGTGGGCGCGAGCCTCCTCCACCGTGCGGATGATCTGGGCCAAAGTCGTCTCCGAGGAGGCGGCCGTGACCCTCACGGTGAGGACGCCATTCAGGTTCATCGTCCCGGCGAAGACCTCGTCGCCTCTCCCCTTGTCCGCCGGCATGGACTCCCCGGTGATGGGCGCCTCGTCCACCGCGGAGCCGCCCTCGACCACCTCGCCGTCCAGGGGGATCCTGGTCCCGGGCTTGATCCGGATGAGGTCGTCCACCCGCACCGCCTCCACGGGCACGGTCTCCTCCATTCGGTCCTGGCGCACCACGAGCGCCGAAGGCGGTGCCAGGTCCATGAGTGCCTTGAGGTTGCGCCGGGCGCGGTCGGTGGCGTAGACCTCCATCACCTCCCCGAGCGAGAAGATGACCACCAGGCTCGCCGCCTCTTCCCACAGCCCCAGCCACAGCGCCCCCGCGCTGCCCACGACCAGAAGCGTGTTGATCGTGATCCTCTTGCGCTTGAGGGAAGCGTAGGCGCTGCGCGCGGGCGCGTAGATGCCGACGAGGATGGACGCGCCGAACAGAATTCGTGCCAGGAGCTCCCCACCTCCGAGCCTGTCGGCCAGGCCGGTCCACTCGAAGACGAGGCCCAACATGAGCAGCGACGCCGAGAGAGCCAGAAGCACCTGCCGGGTCTGCCTCCACCAGGGCCTGGGCTCCTCTCTTGCCGGCGTATCCCCGGCCGGTGGCGCCCCTGCGGCCGCAGCCACAGAACCGTTCGGGCTCCGGGAGCCCTGCGGCCTGACCGCCCACCCTTCGCTCTTCGTGATCCTCCGGATGGCCTCCGTGTCGGCCTCGCCGATCACCGTCAGCCTACCGGCCACCGGGTTGAAGTCGGCCTCCTCTACACCCGGAAGATCCGCTATGGCCTCCTCGACCTCCCCGGCGCAGTCCAGGCAACCAGCGCCCTCGACCTCGTAGACCGCCACCCGTCCGTCACCGCCGCCG
>JADDKG010000165.1 GCA_020253895.1 Rubrobacter sp. | reverse complement strand
TCGCCGGGGGTGGCGATGAGCACGGAGCTTATGGTGGCCCCGTACTGGCAGCCGTAGTAGATCCCGGCGAGCATGATGAGCGCGGTGACGGGCTCCAGGGTGAGGGTGAGCGGCAGGAGGAGCGCCACGCCGGTGACCGAACCGAGGCCGGGCAGAAGCCCTATGATGGTGCCGAGCACCACCCCGATAAAGCAGTACATCAGGTTGACCGGCGAGAGGGCGGTCTGGAAGCCGAGCAGGATCTGGTCGAGAAGCTCCATCGCCTACCCTCCGGCCACAAAGACGCCACCGGGGAGCGGTATCTTAAGGAAGAGCACGAAGACCACCCATGCGAAGATCACGCCCCCAACGCCCGTCCCGGCCGCGAGGAGCAGCCCCCTCCCCTCGACGAACCTGACGAGCGCGAAGATCAGGAGCCCGAAGGCGGGCAAAAAGCCGGTCAGCGGTACGAGCAGTATGGCCGCCAGCGTCAGCAGGAAGACGGCGGCGACGGTGCGCTGCGCGCCCTCGGGCTCGTCGCCGGGTGAGCCCTCCCCGACGCCATGCCGCCCTCCCAGCCAGGCCCCGATCCCGATCATGGCCCCGAACACCACGAGCATCGCCCCGGCGAAGAAGGGCATGAAGCCGGGCCCGATCCGCCCCCCTTCCCCAAAGACCTCGAGTCCGGAGAGCGCCCCCCCGGCGAAGGCGAACCCCAAGATGACGAGCAGGGCGGCGCCGATGAGGTCTGCCACCTTTCTGCCCACGATGCCCTACCCTCCCTGCTTGCCCAGCACCTGGCGCACCTGGCGCTCGTACTCCTTGAGGTAGTCCTCGAACTCCTGGCCCGTGCGGATCACCGAGATGAGGTAGTTGTCCTTTATGTACTTGTCGTAGCTGTCGGTGTCGGTCCAGTCGACGATGGCCTCCTCCCAGTACCTCCGCGCGGCGGGCTCTATGCCCCCGGCCGCGAAGAGCCCCCGGTACTGGGTAAAGGAGACGTCTATCCCCTCCTCCTTGGCCGTCGGCACATCGGCCAGGATGCCTCCCTCGTAGCGCTTCTGGGCAAAGACCGCGAGCGGCCGCAGGTCGCCGGCCTTGATCTGGCCGATGACCTCGCTGGGGTTGAGAGAGGCGATGTCTATCTCGCCGCCGAGCATGGCGGCGACGATCTCGCCGCCCGACTGGAACACCACCCGCTCGAAGTCCACCCCGGTTTCTTCCTCCACGAGCCCCATCACGATGGTGTCAAGCCCCGTAGCCCCGGCCACGCCCACGGTCACCCGCCTCTCTCTGGCGGCGTCTATGACGTCCTGCAGCGACCGGAACCCGGAGTCCTTGGCCACGATCAGGAGCGTGGCGTCCTCGGCGATCTGGGCGACCGGCGTGAAGTCCTCCCACTCCCACGGGGTCTCGGTGGTGATCGGCAGCGCCACCGCGGTCGTCTCGGAGGCCAGCAAAAAGTGCGGGTCCCCCCGCTGCTCCAGCAGGTACGAGTAGCCCACCGCCCCCGAGCCGCCGGCCCGGTTCTCGACGGTTATGTTCACCCCCTCCCGGACCTCCTCGAGCCCCGCGGCCATCGCACGCCCCAGGATGTCGCTGCCGCCCCCGGGCTCGAACGGCACGATCATGACCACGTTGCGGCTCGGCTCCCAGCCCGAACCGCCCCCGCCGCCGCTCCCGGCACCCCCGCCGCAGCCGCCCAGCACGAGCGCCCCGGCCAGCGCCCCCCCGCCGGCCACCAGAAACTCCCGCCGCGTCATTACCCCACCCATGGAGCCTCCTTCCTCTTCCCCGGTATACTTGGGTATACGGTATACACACTACAGGATTTGCGGAAAGCTGGCAACATATCTTTCCTGGAGAGCTTTCCGCGACCTTGCCTGGAGGTGAGGAGAGGATGGAGGAGCTACAGCGGCCGGCCCCGCTCTACCGGCAGGTGTACGAGGTTTTGCGGCGGCGGATTTTGGCCGGGGAGTACGGCGCGGGAGAGGTGCTGCAGGAGAGCCGGGCGGCCGAGGAGCTTCGGGTGAGCCGGACTCCGGTACGGGAGGCGCTCCGGCAGCTGGAGCGGGAGGGGCTCTTGGTGTCCCGGGGCACCGAGCGGGTGGTGGCCGACCCGTCGAAGGAGGAGTTCGTGGATCTGTATACCTGCCGGGCGGCGCTGGAGGGTCTGGTGGCCGAGCGGGCGGCGCGTCTGGCGCAGGAGGAGGAGCTGCGCGGGATGGAGGAGGCGCTGGAGGAGGCCCGGCGGGCGGTTGCGGCGGGGGACCACGGCGGGGTGCTCTCGGCCAACACCCGCTTCCACGACCTGATGGTCAGGAGCGCCCGGATGCCGCCGCTGGAGCGCCTGATGGACACCCTGCGGGGTCAGATCCTGATCGCCCGGCGGCACATCCTCTCCGACGAGCGGATAGAGGCAGAGATCTGCGAGGAGCACGCCTCTATACTGGAGGCCATCCGGAGGAGGGACGTGAGGGCCGCCCGGGAGAGGATGCAGCGGCACATGGAGAACGACATAGAGCGCGGGGTGGCAAACTTCGGCGCCGCGCCGGAGAAGGGGTGAGGAGAGGATGCTCAGGGTCTGGGGGAGGAACAACTCGATCAACGTCCAGAAAGTCCTGTGGTGCTGCCGGGAGCTCGGCCTGGAGTACGAGCGGGTGGACGCCGGGGGCGCCTACGGCTTCCCGGAGGGCTACGAGCGGATAAACCCCAACCGCCTGGTCCCCGCCATAGAGGAGGACGGCTTCATCCTCTGGGAGTCCAACGCCATCGTCCGCTACCTGGCCTCCCGGTACGGCGCGGGCACCCT
>JADDKG010000164.1 GCA_020253895.1 Rubrobacter sp. | reverse complement strand
CAGATCAGCCAGCCCGAGCGGCTCGGGGACGGCGTATACCGAGCCGGGGTCTATGTCCAGGTTGCCCGCCAGCCACTCCCGCAGCCGGCCGGGCATCCGCTCGGAGACCATGAGCCGGGCGCTCCTGCCGAACCACCGGCTCTCCAGCTCGTCCTCGATGGCCTGCAGCAGGTCGGAGGCCTCGTCTTCCTCGATGACGAAGTCCGCGTTGCGGGTGACCTGGAAGACGTAGCTGGCGGCGATGTTCTTGCCGGGGAAAAGGGCGTCGAGGTTGGCCGCTATGACCTCCTCCACCCTCACCAGCCGGACCTCGGACCGCCCCCCGTTGCCGTTGGGAACCCCGTCCGGGAGCCTTATAAAGCGGTCTATGGTCGTGGGCACCTTCACCCGGGCCATGAAGGTCCTGCCCCCCTCCTCGATGACGACCAGCAGGTTGAGCGAGAGGTTGGAGATGTGCGGGAAGGGGTGGGCCGGGTCTATGGCGAGCGGGGTGAGGATGGGCTGTACCTCGCGGGCGAACCGCTCCCTGAGCAGCCGCCGGTCGCCGGCCCGCAGCTCCCCGTAGGGAACCACCCGTATCCCCTCCCCCTCCAGCTCCGAGAGCAACCCTTTGAGCACCCGCCGCTGCTCGGCGAAGAAACGCTCGGCGTGGTCGTGGATCCTGGAGAGCTGCTCCTCGGGGGTCATCCCGTCGGGCACCGGGTTGGGCAGCCCGGAGATGACCTGCTGCTGCAGCCCCGCCACCCGGATCATGAAGAACTCGTCCATGTTGGTCTCGGAGATGGCCAAGAACCGCACCCGCTCCAGGAGCGGATGCCGCCGATCCCTGGCCTGCGCGAGCACCCGGTCGTTGAACTGCAGCCACGAGAGCTCCCGGTTTATGTACAGCGAAGGGTCGGAGAGGCTGGGCGTTCTCTCTGCTACGTCGGTCATCGCTCCTCTAAAATCTGACAAATCTGACGGCCCTCCCGGAAAACCGCACCCAAATGATACAGCCGCCCGCCATCCCATGGTATATCCTTTGTTGGGAACGATTTGCAGTAAGGCGGAGATCCCGGAGGTCCGTAGAAGATCGGCAAGAAGAAGAAAAAGAAGCTGGATAAGAGGCTGAAGAGGCTTCTCGTCCAGAAGGAGGAGGGGAAGGAGACGCCGTCCTCGAAGCCCGAGGTGCGGGTGCGCCCCTACGACGCCCACGTTCTGCTCTGCAAGGGCGGCGACTGCAAAAAGCGGGGCTCCAAGGAGGTGCGCAAGGCTCTGAAGGCCGAGCTGCGCTCTGCCGGGCTGAACCGCGACGTCCGGGTGGACTCGGTCGACTGCCTCGGGTTTTGCAAGCACGGGCCGAACGCCGTGGTCTACGGCCCGAACGGGCACGGCGGCACCTGGTACCTGAGCCTCGACGAGGGCAAGGTCCCCGAGGTGGTGAGCACCCACCTCAAGGGGGGCAGGCCCGTCGAGCACCTGGCCGCGGACTACAGGCCGCGCAAGGGAGCCTAAGCCCCTTCCACCTCGACCAGCTCTCCCTGAACCACGAGCCGGTGGGAGTAGTCCGGCAGGGTGCAGGTCTGCAGCGAGACGATGTTCCTGCCGGGCAGCGGCTCCATCACCCGTAAGGCGTCGGGAGACACCACGAACTTCCTGAACACCCTGTAGGTGTAGGTGTTCCCCTCGGCGTCCCGCAGGATGATCTCATCACCCTTCTCGAGCTCCGGCAGGTCGTAGAACTGCAGGTAGCTCCCCGTCCCGGCATACCCCAGCCGGTGCCCGGCGATGTACACGTTGGCCTCCTCCTGCCAGGGAAAGCCCGTCCCCCGCACGTGCAGCGCCCCCCGGTCCAGAACCTCCTCGGCGTCCGCCGGGGCATCCCGTACCGGCACCTCCCTCACCCGCTCCATCCGCGGTACCGTAAGCCACAGCTCGCTTCCCCGGGGAGCCTCCACCACCCCAACCTCCGCCCCGGCCACCCCGGCCACCGCAGAACCCCCGCCATACACCGAGTACCCCACGAGCCCCGCCCCGGCAAGCACCCCCACCAGCGCCGCTACCGCGGCCAGACGACCCTTCCTCCAGACCCCGTACCGCTTCATCTCGCCTCCAAAGAAAGAAACCGCAGATGCTCCATCCGCATCAAAAGCCTAACAACCTTGCATAACAAACGGGTTACAAAAAGGCCCTTCTCCGGTAACAACCGCCGGGCGCATAATATTCCACATAAAGATATACAAATTCCATCTTGAACAATGGTCCGCCTCGCTTTTATAATGGATTTGTGAACGTTGGGGTTCCCAGGGAGGTGACGGAAGGGGAGCTGCGGGTCGGTCTGGTACCCGAGACCGTTAGCAAGCTCGTCGGGGAGGGCTTCGGGGTGCTCGTGGAGTCCGGGGCGGGGCGGGAATATAACCCTGACGGGCACTACGAGGAGGCCGGGGCGAGGATAGTGGGGAGCGCCGAGGAGGTCTACGGCGGCTCGGACATCATCGTCAAGGTTGCGAAGCCCACTCCTGGAGAGGTAGGGATGTTGCGGGAGGGGCAGGTGCTCATCTGCTTTCTCAACGGCCCGCAGGAGCCGAAGCTGGTCGAGGAGCTCGCCCGCCGGGGGGTCACGGTCTTCTCCAACGAGGCGATACCCCGCACCAGCGCGGCGCAGAGCATGGACGCTCTCTCCACCATGGGCTCCATCGCCGGCTACAAGAGCGCGCTCATCGCGGCGAACACCCTGGGCAAGTACGTCCCGATGCTCTCCACCGCCGCTGGGACCACCAAGGCGGCCAACGCGCTGGTGCTCGGGGTGGCGGTGGCGGGGCTGCAGGCCATAGCCATAATGCACCGGCTCGGGGCCAACGTCTTTGCCTACGACATCCGGCCCGAGACCAAGGACCAGGCGCGGTCTCTGGGAGCGACCTTTATAGACTCCGCGGACGAGCGGAGGAGCGGGGAGGAGGATGGCTGGGAGGTATATGAGCCCACCGGCTGGCGGAAGCTCATGGTCTTCCTGGGGTT
>JADDKG010000163.1 GCA_020253895.1 Rubrobacter sp. | reverse complement strand
CTGGTAAAGGGCCGCCGACCGAAGAAGTCGCCGCCGAAGAAGTCGTCAAAGAGGCTGCCACCCCCGCCGAAGAGGCTCTCCAGAGGTGAGCTGGAGCGGCCCTGCTGGCGAGCGAGGCGGCGATAATCGACGTCACACAGCTCCATGGTGCGGCGCTGCCCATCGCTGACGACCTGGGCGCGCACAGTGGCGGGGCGGACGCCGCAGATGTCGCAGGTGCCGTTCGACATGCTAATCCTCGCCGAGCGTGAGCATCAAGGCTGGCAAGAGCATAACCGAGTTCAAAATCGCTGGTTTCGCGTTCCTCATAAAAAAATTAGTCCGCAGAGCTTAACGGCAACGTTTCACCGTGCGACCTGGATCTCACGCAACTCCGTTTACGGATCTCACCCTACATCACACGGAGCCGTCGCTCCTTGACTGCGTGTCCTTACGGTCTTGGTCACGCACGAGCCAGTGCACGGCTCCGAGTGCGAGGACTGCGGCGGCCAGCCCGATGATGGTCAGCGGCTCGGTCTTGCTGGCGTCAAGGATGATGAATTTGCGGGCAAGCGCCAGCAGGGCGATCAGGATGACGGTGCGCAACTGGATGATGCTCTCCTGGCGGTGCAGCACGCTCAGGATCGAATGGTTGAACTCAAGCGCGATCAGCACCGTGAAGATCATGCCGAACACGGCCTGGAACACGCTGTGCTCGGCCGGGTCGAGCAAGCCGTAGACAACCAGCAGCATAACGCGGAAGCAGAGGTTGATCACGGCCGCGATGATGACGAGGCCGATGAGGCCGGTCAGAACCACGACGATCCCCTCTTCGAAACGCTCGTAGAGGCTCAGGCCTGGCCACGCCTTGCGCGTGTCCCGCAGCGTGTCCGCCGCCGCCGAGACGTGTCGCGAGAAGGGAAAGCGCCTTTGGCCCTGATTCAGATCGGTTGTATCTTCGGTCGTACGTCGGTCCACCCGCTAACTCCTTCGTGCCTTCTGTACCAAGAACACGATCTTCCGTTATGCACTCGAACTTAAGGCAGGGCATGCCGGCTCCATCCGGCCCTGCAGCATCCCCTCGTCTCCGAGAGTGGCAAACACGAGGCTTGTCATAGGCCCGTGCGGGCTGGGACAAGGCGACCGCTTCCTAGCCTCGCGATTTGACGGTCGTGGATACGACACTCCGGCTGGACTTCCTGCGTCGGTGCCGTATCAATACTGCAGCGCTGTCTCAGAGAGGGTACTCTCAGGCGGAACAAACTCGGTTCCGCCGGGGAGGACGAGCTTCCATTCTACGGGTCTCACCTGTGTGCCTGGACTGATTTTCTGGAATCCTTCGACGACGACGCGGTCGCCTGACTTGAGGCCTTCGCGGACGATCCACCCCTCGTCGGTTACCGGCCCGACCTCCACCGGATGGAGGATGACCTTATCACCGTCGCGGACGACCCAAACCTCAGGCTTGCCGTCGCTGGTGCGGTGCACCGCCTGCTGAGGAACGACGATGGCGTCCGCGTCGATGCCCTGCGGAAGGCGCGCCCGCACGTACATGCCAGGGAACAGCTCGTCCCGGGGATTGGGGAACAGCACGCGCATGGTGACTTGGCCGGTGCTCGGATCGGCCGTCACATCGGAGAACAGGAGTTTGCCGGTTTGGCCATAGACCGTTCCATCGTCCAAGATGAGCTCGACATTGGCGACATCGTTCGCAAGGCTCAGTAGCTCGCCTCTTGCAAGGTCGCGCCGGATCTTGTTCAGTTCACCGACCGACTGAGTGATGTCGACGTAGATCGGATCGAGCTGCTGGATGGTGGCGAACACCTGCCCGCTGCCTTGCTCGATGAGGTTGCCCTCCGTGAGTAGCGCTCGCCCGATACGACCCGAGATGGGAGCGCGTACGTCGGTGTAGCCGAGGTTCAACTTGGCCCTATCGCGCATGGCCTTCGCCGCTGCGACTTCCGCCCGAGCCTGCTTCTGTGCCGCGGAGGCACCATCATACTGCGCTTGGCTCGCAGTACCTCGCGCGAGAAGAAGCCCAAGGCGGTCCGCCTGCTGTGTCGCGAGGGTGAGGGCTGCCTCGGCTTTAGCCAGCTCCGCCTCGCTTCGCGCGAGCTCGACCTCGTAGGGAGCCGGGTCGATTTTGTAGAGGATGTCGCCTTCCTTGACGTGGCTGCCTTGCTCGAACAGACGCTTGATTACGAGTCCGGAAACTCGGGAGCGCACCTCCGCGACCCGCAGCGGAGCGACCCGGCCGGGAAGGCTTCTCACGTATGGGACCGGCTGCGCCCGAACAGTGACGATGCTTACCTCCGGCAGGCCGGTCAGCATCGGGGCTACGGCCTGCTTCTGATTGCAGGCCGAGAGCGCGATCATGAGCACGCATGCAATAAGACGCCGCGGCTTGATCATGGTAGCACTGTATCTCTCGTGGCCTCTCTAGTCGTCACCGGCGCCTGAAGACCCTGCTCGCTCTTGGCTCCTGACACTGCGGGCTCGGAACAGCATCGATCCCATCTTTACGAGCGATATGAGCCGCTCAAATCAGAAGGGTGACGCGGCTGAATTGCCGTCGGGCCGGCGCGGTGCAGGAGCCAAGCTTCCGCTGCCGCAAACGCCATGACACCGGCCCCCACGCACACATGTGTCCAGAACGCGCTGGAGCTTTCGGTGAAGTGCAGTGAACCGCGCCGGGTTTTCCGGAGGCCCCAACTCTTGCGAGGATGGAGCCATGACGAAACGAACTCCACCGTTTTCCCCTGAGGTCCGTGAGCGCGCTGTGCGGATGGTGCTGGAGCACCAGGGCGATCACGCCTCTCAGTACGGAGCGATCCGCTCGATTGCCGCCAAGATCGGCTGTTCGGGCGAGACACTGAGGAACTGGGTGCGCCAGGCCGAGCGGGACCAGGGTGTGCGAGCCGGACCGACGACGGACGAGCGCGAGCGGATCAAGGCCCTGGAGCGAGAGAACCGGGAGCTCCGGCAGGCCAACGAGATCCTGAAGAAGGCGTCAGCGTATTTTGCACAGGCGGAGCT
>JADDKG010000162.1 GCA_020253895.1 Rubrobacter sp. | reverse complement strand
TGTTGAGGGTGTTGCCGGTGCCGGTGTAGTCCATGTAGTGGCGCCTGTCGCCGGGCACGAGCCGGTAGTAGGCGGCGTTGTCTATCCCCCGGAAGGAGAGGGTCGGGCCCAGGTGGTTGCCCTCGGCGGTGTGGTTGTAGACGACGTCGAGGATCACCTCCAGCCCCGCCGAGTGCAGCCTCTTGACCATGGTCTTGAACTCGTTTATGGAGCCGGTGGCCGAGTAGCGGGTGTCGGGGGCGAAGAAGCCTATGGAGTTGTAGCCCCAGTAGTTCCTGAGGCCCCTGTCCAGCAGGTGCTTGTCGTCGATAAAGAAGTGGACCGGCATGAGCTCCACGGCGGTCACCCCGAGCCGCTTGAGGTGCTCGATGGCCGGGGCCGAGGCGAGCCCGGCGTAGGTGCCGCGCAGGTGGGGCGGTATCTCGGGGTGGAGCCGGGTGAAGCCCTTTACGTGCAGCTCGTAGATGATGGTGTCGTGCCAGGGGGTCTTGGGGGGCCGGTCGTCGCCCCAGGTGAAGGCGGTGTCCACCACGCGGCACTTGAGGGCCCCGGCGGCGTTGTCCCGCTCGTCGAAGGAGAGGTCGTCCTCGCCGGGCCTGTAGCCGAAGTGGGGGTGCCGCCAGTCCAGGCTGCCCGCGATGGACTTGGCGTAGGGGTCCAGGAGGAGCTTGTTGGGGTTGAACCGGTGGCCGTTCTCGGGGTCGTAGGGGCCGTAGACCCGGTAGCCGTAGAGCTGGCCGAGCCGCCCGTAGGGCAGGTAGCAGTGCCAGATCTGGTCGGTCTGCTCCCGGAGCTCTATCCGCTCGACCTCCCTCCTGCCCGTGGGGTCGAAGAGGCAGAGCTCGACCTTCTCGGCGTTCTCGGAGAAGAGGGCGAAGTTCACCCCTTCCCCGTCCCAGGTGGCCCCTAGCGGGTAGGGCTCGCCGGGCCAGACCACGCTGCGCTGCTCGCTCAAGGTATCCAGGCTCCTTCTCTCCTGATGCCTCCCCCCGGTCCCGCCGCGGGGGCCGGGCCTTCTTTGCTCTCTCCGAAGAGGGGTAAGTCTACACCGGGAGGGGCCGGAGGAAGACGGTCGCCAGGGGAGGGAGGGTGAGCGAGAGGGAGTGGGACCTGCCGTGCCAGGGCACCTCCTCGGCCTCGACCTCGCCGTTTGACACCCCGCTTCCGCCGTAGCGGGGGTCGTCGGTGTTGAGAGCCTCGGCGTAGACGCCGGGGACGGGCACCCCCACCCGGTAGCCGTGCCGGACGACCGGGGTGAAGTTGCAGACCACCAGCACGAAGTCCTCCGGGCTGCGGGCGCGGCGGAGAAAAGAGATCACGCTCTGCTCCGCATCGCCGCCCTCCACCCACTCGAAGCCGCCGGGCTCGAAGTCCACCTGGTGGAGGGCGGGGGTGGAGCGGTAGAGGGCGTTGAGATCGGCGACGAGCTCGCGCACGCCGCGGTTCTTCGGGCCCCGCTCGAGCAGGTGCCAGTCGAGCTGGGAGCCGCTGTCCCACTCGCGCTCCTGGGCGAACTCCCCGCCCATAAAGAGCAGCTGTTTCCCGGGGTGGGCGTACATAAAGCCGTAGTAGGCGCGCAGGTTGGCGAAGCGCTGCCACTCGTCGCCGGGCATCCTCCCCAGGAGCGAGCCCTTGCCGTGGACCACCTCGTCGTGGGAGAGGGGCAGGATGAAGTTCTCGTTGAAGGCGTAGAGGAGTCCGAAGGTGATCCTGTCGTGGTGGTAGCGGCGGTGGATGGGGTCCTCCTTCATGTACTGGAGGGTGTCGTGCATCCAGCCCATGTTCCACTTGTAGCCGAAGCCCAGGCCCCCCATGTAGGTGGGCCGGGAGACCATCGGCCAGGCGGTGGACTCCTCGGCCACGGTGAAGGCCCCGGGCACCTCACCGTAGACCACCTCGTTCATCCGCCGCAGGAAGGCTATGGCCTCCAGGTTCTCGTTGCCCCCGTGCTCGTTGGGGACCCACTCGCCCTCCTTCCGGGAGTAGTCCAGGTAGAGCATGGAGGCCACCGCGTCCACCCGCAGGCCGTCTATGTGGTACTCGTCGAGCCAGAAGAGGGCGTTGGAGACGAGGAAGTTGCGGACCTCGTTGCGCCCGTAGTTGTAGATGAGGGTGCCCCAGTCCGGGTGGCGGCCCTTGCGGGGGTCGGCGTGTTCGTAGAGGTGGGTGCCGTCGAAGCGGGCCAGCCCGTGGGCGTCCTCGGGGAAATGGGCCGGGACCCAGTCGGCGATGACCCCGATGCCCGCCCGGTGGAAGGAGTCGACCAGATGCTTGAAGTCCTCGGGCGGCCCGAAGCGGCTGGTGGGGGCGAAGAGCCCCACCGGCTGGTAGCCCCACGAGCCGCCGAAGGGGTGCTCCATCGGGGGCAGGAGCTCGACGTGGGTGTAGCCGAGCCCGCTCACGTAGGGGACGAGCTCCTCGGCCAGCTCGCGGTAGGTGAGCTGGGAGCCGTCCGGCCGGCGGCGCCAGGAGCCCAGGTGCACCTCGTAGATGGCCATGGGAGCGTCCGGGGCGTTCCTGCCCCCCCGCCGCTCCATCCACTCCCCGTCCTCCCACCGGTGGCGGGAGAGGTCCCACACGATGGAGGCGGTGCCAGGGTACTGCTCGGCGAAGAAGCCGTAGGGGTCGGCCTTGAGCGGGAGCAGGGAGCCGTCGGGGCCCTTTATCTCGTACTTGTAGAGGGCCCCGGGCCCCACGCCGGGCACAAAGATCTCCCACACCCCGTTGCGGTTGCGCATGGGGTGCCTCCGGCCGTCCCAGAGGTTGAAGTCCCCGACCACCGAGACCCTCCGGGCGTTGGGGGCCCAGACGGCGAAGCTGGTGCCGGGCACGCCGTCCATCTCCGTCGGGTGGGCCCCGAGGTGCTCGTAGATGCGGTGGTTGTTCCCCTCGCCGAAGAGGTAGAGGTCGTAGTCGCTCAGGACGGGCGGGAAGCGGTAGGGGTCCTCCAGCTCGTCCTCCCCCCCGCCCTCCCAGAGGACCCGCAGCCGGTAGCGGCCGTTGCCGGAGAGGGGGCCGGAGAAGAGCCCCTCCGGGTGGATAAGCTCCAGCTCCCCCAGGGTCCGCCCGGAGGGGGAGACGGCCCGCACCCTTGCCGCCCCGGGCAGGAAGGCCCTCACCACCCGCCGGCCGGCCTCCTCGTGCGGCCCCAGAAAGGAGAACGGGTCGGGATGGTCGCCGGAGATCACGGCGCGGACGGCCTCTTCGTGCCTCACGGGCTCTCCTCCTCCCTGCTCAGAAGGTCCAGGATGCCCCGGATCGGGATGCCGACCCAGTCCGGGCGGTTGTCCAGCTCGTAGCGGATCTCGTAGAGCGCCTTCTCCAGGGCGAACAGCTCCACGAGGGCGGCCTGCTCCCCGCCCTCCGGGAGGACCCCGGCGCCCCGGACGCCCTCGGCGTAGCCCTCCAGAAAGGCCTCCCGCACCTCCCGCTCCCAGAGCCGCACCACGGGCTCCGGGTCCTCCCCGACGGCCCGGTCGGCGCCCAGGTTCATGAGGGCGGTCTGGGCGGCGTAGTCGAAGGAGCGGAGCATCCCGGCTACGTCCCGGAGCGGCGAGTGCTTGCGGCGGCGCTCCTCCAGCGGGCGGGCGGGCTCGCCCTCGAAGTCTATGATCTGGAAGTCGTTGCCCGCGACGAGCACCTGCCCGAGGTGGTAGTCCCCGTGGTGGCGGGTCTTGACGGTCCTGATCCCCAGGGCGGCGACGGACTCCAGACGGTCGAAGGCCAGGGCCTCCATCCTCAGCAGCCGCTCCACGTCGGGCCGCACCTCCTCGGGCAGCCCCGGTCGGCGGCGCTCCAGGAGGCTCAGGGTGAGCCGCAGGTCGTCCAGCACCTCCTCGACCCAGCGGGAGACCTCCTCCGGCGGGGCTTCCTCCGGGGCGAAGGAGGGGTCGTCGGTGGGGGCGGCGAGGGCGGCGTGCAGCCCGCCGGTCCGGACCCCGAGGGTCCGCATCAGCTCCATAAAGAAGCCCTCCTCGGCCTCCTGGCCCTCGCGCGCGGCGGGCTCCGCCGCAGGCTCCTCCTCGGGGCTCCAGGAGGAGATCAGGCGCCGCTCCAGGTAGCGGTCCAGGTAGCCCAGGACGTAGGACCACCCGTCGCCCTGGCTGGGGACGAAGCCCTGCAGGAGGGCGAGGGAGACCGTCCCCTCCTCCGGGTCCTCGTACTCCACCGCCCCGGCGAGCGGCGGGGTGTTGGGAAAGCGGCGGACCTCGGTGAGGTAGCGCCCGATCTCCAGCTCCGGGTTCACGCCCGGCTGCAGCCGGCGGTAGGCCTTGAGCACCAGCCGCTCGCCCAGGATCACCGAGGTGTTGCTCTGCTCCACGGAGGCCCGCCGGACGGCGAGCTCCTCCACGGGCTCCTCCCCCAGCAGCTCCTGGAGGGCGCCGGTCGCGTAGAAGCGCACCCGCCCCTCCCCCATCTCGAGCTCCCTCCCCCCGGCCATCGCGGCGACCACCTCCCGGCAGAAGCCCTCGTCCGAGAGGGCGTCGAAGAGGATGCCGACCCGGTAGCGGCGCCGGATCTTGGCCAGCGCGTGGGGCATCAGGGAGGAGACCCGCTCGCCGTCCTCGTCCTCCCAGGCGGCGGCGAGCGGCAGGAAGTAGGTGTGCTCCGCCCCCCCGACGCCGACCCGCAGCAGCGCCAGCAGCCGGTCCGGGCCGAACTCCCCCCGGGCGAGGAGGCTCACCCGCT
>JADDKG010000161.1 GCA_020253895.1 Rubrobacter sp. | reverse complement strand
CTCGTCGGTGCCGCACACGTAGACGACGTCCTCCCCGCGCATCCTGAGGTAGCGGACGAAGATGTCCGCCGGCAGGTAGGCCCCTACCATGTGCCCGACGTGCAGGGGGCCGTTGGCGTACGGCAGCGCGGAGGTGACCAGGTAACGCTCGCTTCTCTCGCTCATGGCCCCTAAGAATAGCATCTGCGGGGCCCCTCTTTTACCCCAGCCTCGCGCGATCCGCTGTAACATATGGTGGCAGTAAACGTAATGGGTGGAGATGCACACGAGGGGAGAGAGGCCGGTGGCCCGGTCCGGCTGATCATCGCCGATGACCATGATCTCATCCGGGCGGGCTTCCGGCTGGTGCTGGATCAGGAGCCGGAGTTCGAGGTGGTTGGCGAGGCCTCGGACGGTTACGAGGTGGTTGAGATGTGCCGCCGGCTGCGCCCGGACGTGGTGGTCATGGACGTGGCCATGCCCGGTATGGACGGCCTGGAGGCCACCCGCAGGATAAAGGAGGAGCAGCCGGAGGTGGCGGTTCTGGTGGTGACCGCCCACGAGGACCCGGAGTACATGCTGGAGGCGCTCAAGGCCGGGGCCGCGGGCTACGTGCTGAAGTCCTCTCCTCTGCCGCGTCTGATCAGCGCCCTCCGGAGGCTCCTCTCCGGGGAGTCCCCGCTGAACCAGGAGCTGGCCGCCCGCCTGATACAGAGCCTCGCCCACCGGCCGGGCGGGGGAGGAACCCAGGAGCCGGCAGAGGAACTCACGGCCCGGGAGCGGGAGGTGCTCCTCCTTATGGCCCGCGGCAGGACCAACCCGGAGATAGCCCGGGAGCTCGTGATCAGCCGGGGCACCGCCAAGTCCCACGTGCAGAACATCATCCGCAAGCTGGGCGTCTCAGACCGCACCCAGGCGGTGGCCCGGGCCTTCGAGCTCGGCCTGATCGAGGGCTTCCGCCCCGGGAACCGCGGTAACGAGGGTTAAAGCTCCGTCTCCCCCCGTCCGATAACCTCCAACGTATGGACGTTGCCGGACGGCCTCGTTGGTTTCTTGCGGTCGGAGGAGGGCTGCTTCCTGCGCTCCTCCTGGCGATCCTCGCGTGCCCGCCCTCCGGTGCCGACGATGCTTTCTACGACGACTTCGGTTCGTACCCGGCCGGGGAGTGGGCCGAGGGCTCGCTGCACGGGGGATGGCGGGTGGTCTTTAACGGCTACGGGAGCGTCGGTGTGGACCGGCGGGGGCACCACTACCAGCGGCCGTCCGCCCCCCTCTCCGGGGGTGAGACCCACGCCAGCCTCGTCGTCTCCCGCAAGAGGTTCGCGGGCGTAGACCTCACCCTCCGCCACAGGACGGTCCGGCAACTGCGGCGGGGCTCGGCGCCGAACCCCTGGGAGGTCGCCTGGGTGCTCTGGGGCTACGGGGGCAGCGCCCGCTTCTACTACTTTATCCTCAAGCCCAACGGCATAGAGCTCGGCAAGGCGCATCCCGGCTATCCGGGCGCCCAGCGTTTCCTGTATACCGCCTCCTCACCCAGGCTCTCCCTCGGCGGGTGGAACAGGATACGCGTCCGGCAGGTGGGCAGTACCGTAGACGTGTGGGTCGACGGGGTGCGGGTGGTGGAGGGTTTTGTCGATACCCCCGGACCCGCCGGGGACGGCCCCTATCTCAGGGGCAGGGTGGGGCTGTACACCGAGGACGCGAGCACCCTCTTCGACGACGTCCGGGCCCGGTCCGCGGTGGTCGAGTAGGGGCTGGCCGCCGGGTGGCATACGCCACCTGGAGTAGAAAAAGATCCGCCACACGATCCGCCGGGTGGCGGATGCCGCGCCGGGAAGGCTCTTCTAACCTTCTTCTCGCATGATCCCCGAGAAGAGGAGTAAGGGAGTTCCCGGTTGTACACCGCGGTGACCATCATCGTCCTGTTCGTCGCCCTCTACGGGTACGCGCTCGCCGCGCTCGCCACCAGGAGCTCCGAGCCCCGTCCCGGCGACGCCCTGGACAGCGGCCTGCTCTTTGTCCTGCTCGTCCCCGCGCTCAACGAGGAGCAGGTGATCTCCCGGACCCTCTCCAGCCTGCTGCGGCTGCGGGGCAACTTCATCGTGCTGGTCATAGACGATGACTCCGACGACGGCACGGCCGAAGCGGTACAGCCGTTCCTCCAGAACCCCCGGGTCCGCCTTCTCCGCCAGCCTCCGGAGGAGGCTCGCCGGGGCAAGGGACACGTTCTCAACGCCGGCCTCGCCGCCGTCCGCCGCATGAGGATCAGCGAGTACTTCGGTGCCCACAACATCGTGGTCACCGTCTTCGACGCCGACGCCCGGGTGGAGCCGGGCTTCCTCGATGCCATCACCCCCTACTTCGCCGACCCGCGCGTCGTCGGCGTCCAGTCGGCGGTCCGGATGTACAACGCCGACGCAAACCTCCTCACCTTCTGGCAGAACCTCGAGTTCGCCATCTGGGGGCGGGTTATGTGCCGGGCCAAGAACCTGCTCGGGAGCGCCACCCTCGGCGGCAACGGGCAGTGCGTACGCCTCTCGGCGCTCGAGCGGCTGGGTGAGGAGCCCTGGCAACCCGCCTCGCTGACCGAGGATCTTGACCTCAGCCTCCGGCTGCTCGCCTCCGGGGGCGGCCTGCTGCGCTTTTGCCCCTCTGCCACCGTCTGGCAGGAGGCCGTGCCCGAGCTCGGCCGGCTGGTGCGCCAGCGGAGCCGCTGGATGCAGGGGCATCTGGTGTGCTGGCAGCACCTCCCGCGCCTCCTGCGCGGCGCCCTGCCGCTGCGGGCCCGGCTGGACCTCGCCGTGTTCCTGCTCCTGCCCGCCACGGTCCTCCCCGTCGGCCTGGCCACCCTTCTCTCCTGGCAGCAGCTGCTCTCGGGCTTCGGGGGCTGGAGCCTCTCCACCCTCGCGCTCACCTACGCCTTGGGCTTCGTGGTCGCCCCGCTGGCCGCCAGCTACCTGGTCAAGGTCGAGGGCCGCGGGCTCCTCCGCTCTCTGGCACACGGGCACCTCTTCGTCTTCTACTCGTTGGTCTGGTTCCTCTCCTCCGTTGCGGCCTGGTGGAACATCCTCCTCGGGAGGAGGGGCTGGGCCAAGACGGCGAGGTTCGCCGCCCGGGGGGAGGGCGAGGGGGCAATGCCCGGAGGTGATGTTTCGAAGAAAGAGGAGGTTCCTTAGAAGTGACATCCGGAGGGGTGAAGTTTGACCTCTACTGCAGGCGTCCCCGGGTCCTCGCGGTCGTGGGCACCCGTCCCGAGGCCATAAAGGTGGCTCCGGTGGTCAGGGAGCTGCGCGAGGACGGGAGGTTCGAGGTGGTGCTGTGCAGCACAGGCCAGCACCGGGAGATGCTAGAGCAGGCCCTCTCGGCGTTCGAGCTCGATCCCGACGTCGAGCTCGGCGTGATGAGGGACCGCCAGAGCCTCGCCGGTCTTACCACCCGGGCACTCGGGGCGCTGGACGGTGAGATCTCGCGCCTGCGGCCGGACGTCGTGCTCGTCCAGGGGGACACCACCTCGGCGATGGCCGGGGCGCTGGCCGCCTACTACGCGCAGGTGCCGGTGGCCCATTTGGAGGCCGGCCTGCGCACCGCAGACCTGTACAGCCCCTTCCCCGAGGAGGGGAACCGGCGGCTCATAGGGACGCTTGCCACCCTGCACTTTGCCCCCACCTCACGCGCCGCCCGTCAGCTGCGGATGGAGAACGTCCCCGAGCGCAGCATCCTCGTCACCGGCAACACGGTCATAGACGCCCTGCTCGGGGTCAAGGCGAAGATCCCTCCCGCCCGGCCGTTTCCCCCGGAGGCCGAGCGGCGTCGCTGGAAGCGCCGCAAGGTGCTCGTGACGATGCACCGCCGCGAGAGCCGGGGGGAGGTTCTGGAGCGGGCGTGCCGAGCCATCCTGGAGCTCGTCCGGCGCAACCCCGAGGTGGAGGTGATCTTCCCCGTCCACCGCTCGCCGTTTGTCCGGGAGACGGTGTACCGCCTGCTCGGGGGAAACGTGCGGATAAAGCTTCTCGATCCCCTGGACTCCGGAGACCTGGTCTCGAAGCTTGACGCCTGCGAGCTGGTCCTTACGGACTCGGGCGGGCTCCAGGAGGAGGCCCCGGCGCTCGGCAAGCCGGTGCTGGTGCTCCGGGAGACCACCGAGCGGCCGGAGGCAGTGGAGGCGGGAACCTCCCGTCTGGTGGGGACCGACCCCGAGAAGGTGCTCACCGCCGCGGAGGGCCTGCTGCGCGACGGGGAGGCCTACCGGAAGATGGCCCGGGCCGCAAACCCCTACGGCGACGGTCGGGCGGCCCACCGGGTGGCGGCCGCGCTGCGCTTCTACTTCGGCCTGAGCGGCGAGCCTCCAGCCCCCTTCGCG
>JADDKG010000160.1 GCA_020253895.1 Rubrobacter sp. | reverse complement strand
CCCTCCACCACCCGCACCGCCTGTATCCGGGCGACCGGGATCGTGGCCTCGTAACGGTTCAGCAGGCCCCGGCTGATGTGAATGTTCCGCCCGTCCGGCGAGCGGGAGAGGGTAAAGCCGGCGTAGGCCAGGACGGTCCCCGCGATGGCCAGCAGCCAGGCCAGAAGCCCCACCGCAAGCAGCAGGAAGGCCGCGGCGGCAAAGGCGTGGGGCGCGAGCGCCTCAAGCAGGCTGCGGGCCGTCTCCTCGGAGACGAAACGGTCGTAGAACTCGTCGAAGAACTGTGAGGCGGCCCCGATCAGGGCGGCGGCGGGCCCGATCTGGCCGCTCGTCGCCCCGGCGACGAAGAGGTCCCGGGTGGAGAGCCTGCGGATGACCCGCGGGACCGCAACCTCTTCTTCCGGCCTCCGGCCCTCTCCGCCCAGCTCGCGGCGGAGCTCGTCCGCGGCCTTCCTCGACACGGCCGGGAGGGAAGCGTCGGGCTCCGAGGCCCCCCCGCCGGCGGTCTCTATCCTGACCTCCACGACGCCGAAGATGCGCTGGAGGATCCCCTGCACCGTGTCCACGGACTGGACGTGCTCCAGGGGTATGGTGCGCTCCTTCTTCTGCAGGACCCCGCTGCGCAGGTGGAAGGCCCCGCCCGAGACCCAGTAGACCGTGGCCCGCCAGGAGAGAAAGCCCCACAGGGCGGCCCCGCCCACCAGCAGCAGGGCACCGAGGAGGAGCAGGGAGATCACCCACCAGCTCAACCCGCCGAAGAGCGCGGCGAGGCCGGGGATCGCCGCAGCGCTCGCCCAGCCCCGGACCGCCTTGATCCCCTCGATGACCATCGCCGCCGGGTGCAGACGGCGCGGCTCAGAGTTCATCCCGCTCCTTGGTCAGCTCCGCGATCCTGTCCCGGACCTCCGCGGCCACCGGGGCGGCCAGCTCGGGGATCCTGTTCGGCCCCGCGGCGGTGTAGAAGACCACCGTGGCGAGACCAAACCGCCGCTGCAGCGGCCCGCTGCGGGTGTCCACGTGCTGGATGCGGGCGAAGGGGACCAGCGTCCGGACGACCCAGAATATTCCGCGTTGCAGGTCCACCTCGTCCTCCCGGATCTCGTAGCGCCAGCGCCGCCAGCGGAGCTCGGGGATGAGGAGGGCGTTGACGAGCGTCGCAACCAGCGTGGCCAGCACCGGGACCGCCGCCACCGCAAGGGGCTGGCCTCCGTAGCGCGCCACCGCCCAGCCCACCCCGATCCCCGCCACCAGCACCGGGAGCATCTCCAGGAGCCCCGAGATCCTCCAGAGCGTCCTGGCCCGCCGGTCCAGACGCTCTTTGGGCTCCTCCCTCACCGGTTTCCGGCGGGGCCGCGGGCGTCCCGGGCGGCCAGCTGGCCGCATGCGGCCTCTATGTCCTGACCCCGGCTGGGCCTCAGGGTGGCAGAGAGGCCCAGGGAGCGTACGTGCCGCAGGAACCCCTTCGCCCGCCGGGCGCTCGTGGCCGAGAAGCCCGTGTCGGTCCAGTTGAAACGGAGCAGGTTCAGGTGGTAGAGGGGGTGGTCGAGCAGCCCAGCGAGCGCCTCCGCGTGCTCCGGCCCGTCGTTGACCCCCGCAAGCAGGGTGTACTCGAAGAAGAGCTTGCGGCGGGTCCTCTCCACGTAGTAGCGGGCGGCGTCCATCAGCTCAGAGATGGGGTGCCGGGCGGCGACCGGCATGAGCCGCCGGCGCTCCTCCTCAAAGGGGGTGTGCAGCGAGATCGCCAGGTGGAACTGCTCCGGTTCGTCGGCGAAGCGCCTTATCTTCTCCACGAGCCCGCTGGTCGAGACGGCGATGTGGCGCGCCGCCAGCCGGAAGCCCTGCGGGTCGTTGAGCACCCGCAGGGCCTTGAGGGTCTCCCGGTAGTTCAGGAACGGCTCCCCCATCCCCATCACGACCACGTTGGTCACCCGCTCCGGGGCGATGTCGCGGGCCACGGCAAAGACCTGCTCGGCGATCTCGCGGGCCCGGAGGTTCCGCCTTATCCCCAGCAGGCCGGTGGCGCAGAAGGTGCAGGCCATCGGGCAGCCGACCTGGGTGGAGACGCACACCGTCCGGCGGGAGCGCTCCGGGATCATGACCGTCTCTATGGCATGCCCGTCGCGGGTAAAGAACAGGTACTTCCTGGTGCCGTCCCGGGCGCGCGAGATCCGGCGCAGCTCGAGGACCGAGGCCGGAACCCTCCCGGAGAGCTCCTCGCGCAAACCCTTTGGCAAGCTCGTCGCCTCCCGCCAGTCGCCGACCAGCGAGGAGGCGAGCGCGGCGTAGGCCTGCTTCAGGCGGTAGGGGGGCTCGCCCCGCTCCGCGAGCACCTCCTCCACCTCGGGGAGAAACTCCGCCGCAAGCGGGCGCCCGGCCCTCTTCTGTGTCCCAGAAAGAACCACCGGAGGATTATATACACGGCGTCGGGGAGGCGCGGGATGTGGGTTAGAATTCCCCGGATGAGCGCGCTCGACTGGTGCATAGTTGCTTTCGTGGCGCTCGCCGTCTTCCGCGGCGCCCGGACCGGTTTCCTCGCCGGGCTCTTCTCGCTTGCGGGGGTGCTGCTCGGGGCCTCGGTCGGCTCCCGGGTGGCCCGGCACCTGATCCCGGAGGGCGAGAGCCCCTTTCTTGGGGCCGCGATCACGCTGGTGAGCATAGTCTCCTTCGCGATCCTCGGCGAGATGATCGCCCGCTCGGCGGGCGGCTCGCTCCGCGGCAGGCTCCGGGGTGGCGGCTCTTCGGCGCTCGACAGCGCCGGCGGGGCCGCCCTGGGGCTGG
>JADDKG010000016.1 GCA_020253895.1 Rubrobacter sp. | reverse complement strand
GTGCTCTTCCGATCTAGCTGCGCCAGGGCGTCTCCCGCGGCCGCGGAGTACTCGGCGGGCTTCCAGACCACCGCGTTGCCGCAGAGGATCGCGGGCACCAGGTACCAGGAGGGGACGGCGACGGGGAAGTTCCCGGCGGTGATGATCGCCGCCACCCCCACCGGCACCCGGAAGGTAAAGAGCTGCTTGTCCGGCATCTCCGAGGGGACGGTGTGGCCGTAGAGGCGGCGCCCCTCGCCGGTGAAGAAGTCGCAGGTGTCGATGATCTCCTGCACCTCCCCCAGCGACTCGGCGTAGGGTTTGCCGACCTCGCGGGTGACCAGCCGGGCGAGCGCTTCCTTGTTGTCCTCGACGAGGCGCCCGATCTTCTTTACCACCTGCGCCCTGATGGGGGCGGGGACGGCCGCCCACTCCCTCTGGGCCTCCCGGGCCGCCCGGCAGGCTTCGACAAAGGTCGAAGCGTCCCCAAGGCGCACCTCGGCCACCGTCTCCCCGAGGCGTGCCGGGTTGGTGGAGGCAAGGGTGCCCCCCGGGGCGCCCTCCGCGGTCTTCCCGCCCACCACCGAGGCCACATCCCGGGCGGCGGGGGTTCTCTCCCTTCCGGTCTCTTCCGTGGTGCGCATGATCCCGAAAACGCCTCCTCTCCCGTCTACATCCCCTGGTCTGGGAGGTCTCCCCAATCCTACCAGAGAGCACGCTCCGGGCGGGAACGTTGCGGCGGGCCGGGGGCGGCAATATGATGCCGCGCAGGAGAGCGGAAGAGGAGGTGGCGGGTGAGCGAGCTGCTGCGGAAGAAAGACATCCCCACTCTGCAGCGGGAGGCCGCCGGGGACACCGGTCTCAAGCGCACCCTCGGGGTGTGGAGCCTCACCTTTATCGGGCTAGGGGGCATCATCGGGGTCGGGGTCTTCGTCCTTACCGGGGTCGTCGCCGCCAACCAGGCCGGTCCGGCGGTGGCCCTCTCATTCGTCGTCGCCGGGATCGCCAGCGCGGCCGCCGCGCTGTGCTACGCGGAGTTCGCCGGCATGATCCCGGTCTCCGGCAGCGCCTACACCTACGGGTACGCGGTGCTCGGCGAGTTCTTCGCCTGGATCATCGGCTGGGACCTCCTGATCGAGTACACCCTCGTCGTCGCGGTGGTGGCCATAGGCATCTCCGGCTACATAAACGAGCTTCTCTCGGGGCTTGGGGTCGGGGTGCCCGAGTGGGCGGCCTCCGCGCCCGGGGGCGGCGACGGAGGGGTGGTGAACCTGTTCGCCGTGCTTCTGTGCCTGTTCATCGCCGGGCTGCAGATCCGGGGCATCCGGGAGAGCGCCAACTTCAACAACGCGATGGTTATCCTGAAGCTCGGGATCATCGTGGTGATCATCGCGATCGGAGCCTTCTTCGTGGATCCGGACAACCTCACGCCTTTCTTCCCGTACGGGATCGCCGGGGTCTTCACCGGGGCTGCGGTGGTGTTCTTCGCGGTCTTCGGTTATGACACCCTGACCACCGCTGCCGAGGAGGCTACAGACCCGCAGCGCGACCTGCCGCGGGCGGTGATCCTCTCGCTGGCCATAGCCCTCGTGCTCTACGTGCTCATGAGCCTGGTGGTGACCGGGATGGTGCCCTACCAGCGGCTGGACACCCCCGCTCCGGTGGCGGTCGCCTTTCAGGAGGTGGGCCTGCCGTGGGTGGCGCGGGTGATCTCGGTTGCGGCTATCGCGGGGATAATCAGCGTGCTCTTCGCCTTTATGCTGGGGGCGGCCCGGGTATGGTTCGCCATGAGCCGCGACGGCCTGCTGCCCCGCTGGTTCTGCCGCCTTCACCCCTCCTACCGCACGCCCTACCGGCCGACGGCCATCCTGGGGGTGGCGACGGCGCTGGTGGCGGGCTTCTTCCCCATAACCACGGTTGCGGAGCTGGTGAACATCGGGGTGCTCTCGGCCTTCATCATCGTGTGCGCCTCGGTGTGGATTCTGCGGCGCACCCGGCCGGACCTTCCCCGCTCCTTCAGGACCCCGCTGGTGCCGCTGGTCCCGATCATCGGGATAGCTTTCTCCGCCGTGCTGATCGCGAGCCTGCCGCCGGCGACCTGGGCCCGGTTCGCGGTGTGGATGGCGGTGGGGCTCGTGATCTACTTCCTCTACTCCAGGCGCCGGAGCCTTCTGGCCCGGGGCGAGCTGGGCATCGAGCGGGACGTGCTGGAGTAAAATCAGGCCGTGATGGATCTTGACGGAGCTTCTCCTTGGGCGTGCTCGACAGAACGATAGCCAACGCCGTTCCCCTGATGCCGCGCTCTCTGGTGCGGCGGGTAGCCAGCCGCTACATAGCCGGCGAGCGTCTGGAGGACGCGCTGGAGACGATCCGGGAGCTCAACCGGAAAGGGTGTGTCGCCACGGTGGACGTGCTCGGCGAGAGCACCAGGGACAAGGCGCAGGCCGCCGCGATCCTCAAGGAGTACCGGCGGGTGGTAGACGCCCTGGAGAGGGAGGGGCTTAAGGCCGGGCTCTCGGTTAAGCTCACCGCCCTCGGGCTCGACCTGGACGAGGAGCTCTGCCGGGCAAACCTGGAGGAGATAGTCGCCTACGCCGCGGAGAAGGGGCGCTTTGTCCGGGTAGACATGGAGGACTCGTCCCACACCGAGGCAACCATCAGGATCGTGCTGGAGGCCCACGCCCGGCACCGGAACGTGGGCGCCGTCATACAGGCCTACCTCCGGCGGAGCATAGAGGACGTCCAGCGGCTCGCAGCGGCGGGGGTCTCGGTCCGGCTGTGCAAGGGGATCTACGACGAGCCCCGCGCCATAGCCTACAAGGACTACGACACCGTCCGGCAGAACTACGTCTTCCTGATGGAGGAGCTGATGCGGGCCGGGGTCTACGTGGGGGTGGCCACCCACGACGAGTACCTCGTCTGGCACGCCCTGCGCCTTGTCCACCAGCTCGGGGTGCCCAAGAACCGCTACGAGTTCCAGATGCTCCTCGGGGTGGACGAGGAGCTGCGCGGCATCCTGGTGAGGGCCGGTCACAAGATGAGGGTCTACGTGCCCTACGGGCGGCAGTGGTACGAGTACTCCACCAGGCGGCTGAAGGAGAACCCCAAGGTGGCCGGGTACGTGGCGCGGGACCTCTTCGAGAGGGTCGCGGGTGCCGCCGGGATTAGGCGATAGGAGGTGTCCGGAGAGATGGGCCTTACGCCGTTCAGGAACGAGCCGCACCTGGACCTCGCCGACGGGCGGGTCGTCGGGAGAATCCGGGAGGCGCTAGATAAGGTCGGCGCGCAGCTGGGGAAGAGCTACCCCCTAGTCATCGGGGGCAAGCCGGTCGAGACGGAGGGGGAGATCGTCTCGGAGAACCCCGCCGACCCGTCACAGGTGGTAGGGAGGGTAGGCCGGGCCACCGAGCGGGAGGCGAGCCTCGCGCTCGATGCCGCTACCCGGGCGTTCGAGTTCTGGCGGCACACCCCGCCCGAGGCCCGCAGCAGGATCCTGCTGCGGGCTGCGGCCATCATGCGGCGGCGGCGCTTCGAGATGATCGCCTGGGAGGTCTACGAGGGCGGCAAGCCGTGGGCCGAGGCTGACGCCCAGATCGCCGAGGCCATAGACTTCCTCGAGTACTACGCCCGGGAGATGATCCGGCTGAAGGACGGTAAGGCGGTGACCCCCTACCCGGGGGAGGAGAACCGCTACTTCTACCAGCCGCTCGGGGTCGGGGTCATCATTGCCCCGTGGAACTTCCCGACGGCCATCCTCACCGGGATGTCCAGCGCGGCCATCGTGACCGGCAACACCATCGTCATGAAGCCCTCCGAGTACACCTCGGTGCTCGGGGCGAAGGTGGCGGAGATCTTCGCCGAGGCCGGGCTCCCCGAGGGGGTCCTGGACTTCTGCGCCGGCTACGGCTCGGAGATCGGGGACTACCTCGTGGAGGACCCGAGGACCCGCTTTATCTCGTTCACCGGCTCTATGCGGACGGGCCTGAGGATCAACGAGCGGGCGGCCCGGACGGCCCCCGGCCAGCGCTGGATAAAGCGGGTGCTGGCCGAGATGGGGGGGAAGGACGCTATCGTGGTGGACGAGACGGCCGACCTCGAGGCGGCCGCCGAGGGGATCGTGGTGAGCGCCTACGGCTACGCCGGGCAGAAGTGCAGCGCCTGCTCCCGGGCCATCCTGCAGGAGGATATCCACGACGAGGTGCTTGGTAGGGTGATCGAGAGGACAAGGGCCCTGAAGGTCGGCCCGCCGGAGGGGCCGGAGGTCTTCGTGGGGCCCCTTATCAGCCGCCCCCAGTTCGAGAAGGTCTCCGGTTACATCGAGATCGGCAAGGAGGAGGGGGAGCGGGTGCTCGGGGAGGACCCGGGCGACCCCGAGAAGGGCTACTTCGTCCCCCCGACGGTCTTTGTGGGCGCCGACCCGCGCTCCAGGATCGCCCAGGAGGAGATCTTCGGCCCCGTCCTCACCGTGCTGAAGGCCCGCGACTTCGACGAGGCCCTGATGATCGCCAACGACAGCCCCTACGGCCTCACCGGCGGGGTCTACTCGCGGGACCGCGAGCGCCTGGAGCGGGCCCGCCACGAGTTCAGGGTCGGCAACCTCTACTTCAACCGCAAGATAACCGGGGCCCTGGTCGGGGTGCAGCCCTTCGGGGGCTTCAATCTGAGCGGCACCAACGCAAAGGCCGGGGGGCCAGACTACCTGACGCTGCACATGCAGGCCAAGTCCGTCGCGGAGAGGTTCTGAGAAGGGTTAGGGTTCACTGCGAGAGCCTCGCGGCGGGGACAGGATGGCGGCCGTGAGGGGTTTGATCGTGCTGATAGGCATCCTGGGTTCGGTGGTCCTCTTGGCGATGATACTCGTCGGCCGGTTCTACTTCGGCGGTTAGCCGGCTCCGGAGGGGGCCTACAGCCTGCGGGAGAGGACGGTCGCCGCCTGGATCACGGGGCTGAGAACCGGACCGTACGGCGGGGCGTAGGCGAGGTCCAGGTTGATGAGGTCGGTGCAGGAGAGCCCGCCCCACAAGGCGGTGGCGCACACGTCGGTGAGCTTGTCCGCCCCGGGGCCGAGGGCCTGCGCCCCGAGCAGCCTCCCGCTGCCCTTCTCCGCGACCAGCTTGAGCAGTACCTTCCCGGCACCCGGGTAGTACACCGCACGGCTGCGGGACTCTACCGCTGCCCCCGCCGCATCGAGACCTGCTCGGGCTGCATCGTCTTCGGAGAGGCCGGTCTTTCCCGCCGCGAGGTCGAAGACCTTGAAGATGCCCGTGCCGAGCACGCCGGGGAACTCCTCGGCGTCCTCGCCGAGCGCGGCGTTGGTGCCCGCCACGCGGCCCATCTGGTTGGCTGTATCTCCCAGCGGCACCCAGGCCGGTCCTCCGGTGATCAGGTTCGTCGTCTGCGCGCAGTCCCCGGCGGCCCAGACGTCCGGCAGGCTGGTCCTCTGGTGCCGGTCCGTCCACACCGCACCGGTGGCCCCGATCCGCGCCCCCGCCCTCCGGGCGAGGTCCGTGTTCGGCTTTATCCCGATGCCGGCAACGACGAGGCCGGCCTCCACCACCTCCCCGGAGACCTGGGCCTCCCGGACCCGGCCGTCGCCCGAGAGCTTTTCGACCTCGGCACCGGTGCGGAGCTCCACCCCGTGCTCTTGCAGGTGCTCCTCTATCCTCCGCGAGATCTCCGGGTCGTAGGCGGTGGCGACCCTTTCGGGACGCTGCACCAGGGTCACCTCCATCCCCAGGAGCCTGAGGTTCTCCGCCACCTCCAGGCCCACGTACCCTCCGCCGACCACGAGCGCCCGGCGCGGCCGGTGGCGTCGGATGTGGGCCAGTATCCTGTCTGCGTCCGTGAGGAAGCGGAGGTTGAAGACGCCCTCGAGCTGCGAGCCCTCCACCGCGAGCGGCACCGCCCGGGCCCCGGTGGCGAGGATCAGGCGGTCGTAGCGGTCCTCGAAGAGCGCGCCGGTGGAGAGGTTGCGCACGGCGAGCCTCTTGCTGTCCGGGTAGACCTCCTCCACCCGGTGGCGGACGAGCATCTGGATCCCGTCACGGGCGAACTCCTCGGGGGTGCGGGCTACGAGCCTCTCCCGCTCCTCCACCGTCCCCGAGAGCAGGTACGGGAGCCCGCACTCGCTGATCGAAGGCTCCGGCTCCTCCTGGTAGACGGTGATCCCGAGGGCCGGGTTCACCCTCCGCGCCCGGGCCGCGGCCTTCGTCCCCGCGGCGACCCCTCCTACCACGACCAGCCGCATGTCCTTCCCTCCCGAAAAAGGGAAGGGCCCCGCCCTCCCTGGGGCGGGGCCCTTCCGCCGGGCGCTTCCTCTCCTCTTAGGAGGAGCGGGCCGCTTGGTAGCGGCGGTTGGCCTCCTCCCAGTTCACCACGTTCCACCAGTTCTGGACGTACTCCGGCCGCCGGTACTGGTACTTCAGGTAGTAGGAGTGCTCCCAGCAGTCCAGCCCGATAACCGGGATCTCGCCCTCCATATACGGCGAGTCGCCGTTGGGGGTGGTCTTGATGGCCAGCTGGCCGCCGGAGGTCACCACGAGCCAGCACCAGCCGGAACCGAACAGGGCCCCGGGGGCCGCCGCGGCGGCGAACTGCTCCTTGAAGGCGTCGAAGGAGCCGAAGGTGCTGTTTATCGCCTCACCCAGCTCGCCGGTCGGCTCCCCGCCGCCCCCGGCACCGGCTGGCGCCATGATCTGCCAGAAGATCGAATGGTTAGAATGCTGGCCGCCGTTGTTCCTCACCGCCCGGCGGATGTCCTCGGGGATGGCGTTGAGGTCGGCGATGAGCTCGTCCACGTTGCCCGGGTCCACGTCCGGGTGCTTCTCCAGCGCCGCGTTGAGGTTGGTCACGTAGGTGTTGTGGTGGTTGTCGTGGTGGAAGCGCATGGTGGCCTCGTCTATGTAGGGCTCCAGCGCGTTGTAGTCGTAGGGCAGTGGCGGAAGTTCGTAGGCCATCTCTCTTACACCTCTCCTTCCTCTGCGTTGCCTACATTGCTTGAAATCATATACCCACGGGGGACGTTTTTGCATCCCGTCCCTGTAGAATAGGACCATGAGCATGGTCCATCCCGGCTGGCTGGGGGACGACCCCTGGGAGCGGCGGGGCGTAGAGGAGTCGCGCCGGCTGCTGGACCGGGCGGTGGCCGCCAGCTCGGGTGGCATAGTCATCACCGACCCGAACCTCCCGGACAACCCGATCATCTACGTCAACCCCGCCTTTGAACGGATAACGGGCTACTCGAGGCATGAGGTGGTAGGCCGCAACTGCCGGTTTCTGCAACGGGAGGACCGGGGCCAGGCGGAGCTCGAGGTGCTCCGGCAGGCGCTGGCCGAACGGAGAGACTGCCGGGTGGTGCTGCGCAACTACCGGCGGGACGGGAGGATGTTCTGGAACGAGCTGTACGTCTCGCCGGTCTACGACGAGGACGGCCGCCTGGTGAACTTTATCGGCGTGCAGAACGACATCACCGAGCGGAAGCGGATGGAGGAGGAGCGCAACCTGCTCCTGGCCCGAGAGCAGCTCGCCCGGGCGGAGGCGGTGAAGGCCCAGCGGCGGCTGAGCTTTCTGGCCGGGGCCGACGCCCTGCTGCTCTCCACGGTGGACTACCCGGGGCGCCTCCGGCAGACCGCCAGGATCGCCGTCCCGGAGCTGGCTGACTGGTGCGTGGTGGACGTGGTGAACGAGGACGGGTCGGTGCGCCAGATCGCCGCGGCCCACGCCGAGCCGTCCCGCGAGGGGCTGCTGGAGGAGCTGGGCCGGATCCGCGAGCGCTACGGGAGGCCGCCCGGGCTGGTGGCGCGAGTTGTCGAGGAGGCCCGGCCCGTGCTCCTCGAAAGGGTCGAGGGGCGCGCGATCGAGGAGAACGCGCTCGGCGAGGACCATCTGGAGGTGCTCCGGCAGCTCGAGGTGCGCTCCCTGATCGTAGTCCCGCTGCTCGCCCGCGGCAGGACCATCGGGGCGATGACCCTGGTCTCCTCCCGGGCGGACCGCGGTTACGGGGAGGAGGAGCTCTCCCTGGCCCGGAGCCTCGCCTACCGCTGCGCCCTCGCCGTGGACAACGCCCGGCTCTACCACGAGCGGGGACGGATAGCCAGCATCCTGCAGCAGAGCCTGCTGCCCCGCCTGCCGGAGCCCGAGGGGCTCGACGTCGGGGTCGAGTACCTGCCGGTCGGGCGGGAGAACGAGGCCGGGGGAGACTTCTACGACCTGATCGAGACCTGCAGCGGGTGGCTGGCCGTGATCGGGGACGTCCGCGGCAAGGGGGCGGCGGCCGCCGCGATCACCGCGCTCGCCCGCTACACGATCAGGGCGGTGGCGATGCGCGAGGCCTCCCCCTCCAGGATACTCGCCGACCTGAACGAGGCCATGCTGCGCCAGCTGGACGGGCACCGGTTCTGCACGGTGGCATGCGCCGGGCTGAGCCCGAACGGGAGCGGTCTAGAGCTGAGCGTGGCCCGGGCCGGTCACCCCGCGCCGCTGCTGCTGCGGGGCGACGGGCGGGTGGAGACGCTGGAGGCGCCGGGGCGGGCGCTCGGGGTCTTTGAGGACCCCGGGCTTGACGAGCGCCCGGCACACCTGGCCCCCGGAGAGGCCGCCGTCTTCTACACCGACGGGGTCACCGAGGTCCGCAGCCCCGGCGGGCAGCTCTTCGGTGAGGAGCGGTTGCGCCGGTTGCTCGGCTCGTGTGCCGGCCTTGGGGCCGGGGAGATCGCCGGGCGCATCAGGGAGGCGGCGCTCGGGCACGGCGGGGGCGGTCTGCGCGACGACCTGGCGGTGCTCGTGATCAGGAGGGGCCTCTAGACCCCGCGCCTCCGCAGGGAGAGCAGCACCGCGGCGGCCAGCCCCGCGGCCAGGAGCTGCAGGCCCCACACGGCGTCCGGCATCCGGGCGTCAAGCAGGGCCCCGGCCACCACCGGGCTTATCCCCTGCGCCGCTCCGAAGCACACCCCGAAGAGCGAGAGGTAGGTACCCCGCCGCCCGGGCGGGGCCATCCCGGCGGCGAGAGCCGCCCCGGCCACCTCCAGGATCATCTCCGCCAGCGTAAAGAAGCCGGCGAAGGCCACCAGGATGCCCAGGAACGACTCCGTCAGCAGCAGCGTCGCGGCGGAGGCGGCGAAAAGCAGCGAGCAGACGATCAGGGCACCGGTCTTCGAGCGGGCGTCCAGGAGGCGGGCGACCGGCATCTGCAGCAGGATAACCACGAGCCCGTTGCCGGCGAGGAACAGACCGATCCTCCCTTCCTCTATCCCGAGAAAGTTGCGGGCGTAGACCGGCAGGGCCTGCCAGTCCTGGGCGAAGACGTAGTAGAGGAGAAAGCCGGCCCCGAGGAGGGCCAGGAAGCGCCCGTCGGAGAGCGCCGTCCGGAGGCCGCCGGGCGGCGGGCCCTCGCCGGCCGCGGCGAACGCCGGTCGGGACTCGGCGACGAGCAGGGCCAGCGCGAGGGCGACCAGCAGGGTGAGCGCCGCGGTTCCGGCGAACATGAGGCGGTAGGTGCCCGCCGAGGAGCCCGCCGAGGCGGCCAGGAGCCCCGCCACCGCCGGTCCCAGGGCCCAGCCCACGTTGCCGCCCACCCGCACCAGACCGTAGGCCCGCGCCCGCAGCCCGGCGGGGGTCACGTCCGCGACCATCGCGTTGCGGGAGGCGTCAAACATGCTGGAGCCTACGAGCCCGGCGACCAGGCACGCCAGCATGTACCCCGCGAGCCCGTCTGCGGCGGCGAAGAGCACGAACGAGGCGGCGCTTCCCGAGAGCGCCGAGAGCATCACCGGCTTACGCCCGTAGCGGTCCGCCAGCGGGCCCGAGATGAGGCCCGAGAGCACGCTTGTGGCGGCCAGAAGCCCCAGGCCCGTCCCGATGAGGGAGAGCGGTATCCCGACAAAGTTGTGGAAGTAGATCGTCGAGAACGGGTAGAAGAGGCCCTGTCCAAAGCGGAACACGAGCATCGCCCCGACCAGCAGCCACACCCGCCGGTCGAAGGCGGGCGGCGCCGCGCCGGGGCCGTGCTTGCGCATCCTGCCGGGCACGGGAAACCTTCCGGGCACGAGACCGGATGTTACCGCCAAAAGGCGGCGGCATCCGGGCGGGAAGAAGCCGGCGCGGGAGCCTCCCGGAGAGCTCCCGCGCCGGCCCGGCTTTTACGCCTCGATGTTGCTCATGACGTGCTTTATACGGGTGTAGTCCTCGAGGCCGTACATCGATAGGTCCTTCCCGTAGCCCGAGTGCTTAAAGCCCCCGTGGGGCATCTCGGCAACCAGCGGGATGTGGGTGTTGATCCAGACGCACCCGAAATCCAGCCGCCGGCTCACCCTCATCGCCCGGCCGTGGTCTCGGGTCCAGACCGAGGAGGCCAGCCCGTACTTGACGCCGTTGGCCCAGCGGACGGCCTCGTCCTCGTCGGAGAAGGGCTGCACGGTGATCACGGGTCCGAAGATCTCGGTCTGCGAGGCCTCGTCCTCCTGCCGCAGGCCCGAGACCACGGTGGGGGCGTAGAAGTAACCCCGCCCGCCGACCCGCTCTCCACCGGTCAGCACCTCCGCGTGGTCCGGGAGCCGCTCTATGATGCCGCTGACCCTCCGCAGCTGGTTCTCGTTGTTGAGGGGTCCGTAGTAGGCCTCCTCGTCGTCCGGCGGACCTGTCCGGGTGTTTCTGGCCTGCTCGGTGAGGGCGGCGACGAAGTCGTCGTGGATGGCGGGGGAGGCCAGAACCCGGGTGGCGGCGGTGCAGTCCTGCCCGGCGTTGAAGTATCCGGCCTCGGCGATGGCCTCCGCGGCGGCTTCAGGGTCGGCGTCGTCGAAGACGATCACCGGGGCCTTGCCGCCAAGCTCCAGGTGCACCCGCTTCAGGTCCCTCGCGGCCGCCTCCGCCACCTCCATTCCGGCGCGCACCGAGCCTGTGATCGCGACCATCTGCGGGACCTCGTGCCGCACCAGCAGCCTCCCGGTGTCCCGGTCGCCGCAGACCACGTTGAAGACCCCCTCGGGGAGGAACTCGGCGGCGATCTCCGCCAGCAGCAGGGTGCTCACGGGGGTGGTGTCCGAGGGCTTGAGGACCACGGTGTTCCCCGCGGCTATGGCCGGGGCGAACTTCCAGACGGCCATCATCATCGGGTAGTTCCACGGGGTGACCTGGGCGCAGACGCCCACCGGCTCGCGCCGTATGTAGGAGGTCATCCCGCGCATGTACTCCCCGGCGGACTTGCCCTCCAGGCAACGGGCCGCCCCGGCGAAGAACCGGATCTGGTCGGCCATCGGCGGGATCTCCTCCTCGAGGGTGAGCCCGAACGGCTTGCCGGTGTTCTCGCACTCGGCCCGCACCAGCTCCTCGGCCCGCTCCTCTATCCGGTCCGCGATCCGCAGCAGCGCCCGCTGCCGCTCGGAGGGGGTAGATCGGAAGAGCG
>JADDKG010000159.1 GCA_020253895.1 Rubrobacter sp. | reverse complement strand
CGACCCCCGCTCCAGCGGCAGAACCGCCCCCACCGGAACGGTGTCCCGGAGACCCGCCGCCCGCTCCACGGACGCCACGCATACCCTGTGCCTCCCCTCCCGCACGTACAGCTGGGTGCTCTCCCCGGTCTCGTCGCGCAGCGCCGCCAGCACGGGCCGGGCCGCATCTACCAGCCACGCCCCCGCCGCCCGGTTCCCCCAGCCATAGAGCCTGAGCCCCAGGGAGTAGCCCCTGCGGTCCCTCACCACCAGATGGTGTGCCTCCAGCGCCGAGAGCAGCCGGTGCGCCGTCGGCCGCGGGATGCCGGTGGCCTCCACCACCCCCGCCAGCGGAACCGGCCCCTCCTCGGCCAGCAGCGAGAGCACCGCCACCGCCTTGTCCAAAACCCCGACCCCGCTCTTGTTTTTCACCACGCCCCGCTCTAAACTGTCCATATGCCAGACAAGATATCTCACGATGTGAGAGCAGTCAAAGGCGGGGAGGTTCGGGGGGCCGAGCGGGAGTGGGACGCGGAGGCCTACGAGGAGCTGGCCGACCCCATGACGCGCTGGGGGGCGGCTTTTCTGGAGCGGCTGGAGCTCAGGGGCGATGAGGTGGTGATCGACGCGGGCTGCGGCACCGGGCGGGTCACGGAGCTTCTGCTGAGGAGGCTGCCGGAGGGCCGGGTGCTGGCGGTGGACGCCTCGCAGACCATGGTCGAGGCGGCCCGCCGGCGGTTCGCGGGGGAGGGGCGGGTCCGGGTGGTGCGCCAGGATCTGCTGCGGCTGGAGGTCGAGGAGCCGGTGGATGTGGTCTTCTCGACGGCGACGTTTCATTGGATCCCGGACCACGCGGCGCTCTTCCGCAGGCTTGCGGCAGCGCTCCGGCCCGGGGGGAGGCTCGCGGCCCAGTGCGGGGGGGAGGGAAACGTCTCCCGCGTGCGCGAGGCCACCCTGAGCACCATGCGGGAGGAGCGCTTCGCCCCTTTCTTCGAGGGCTGGGAGGACAACAAGCTCTACGCGGACGCCGAGAGCACCCGGAGGCGGCTGGAGGAGGCCGGTTTCGAGCGGGTCAGGACCTGGCTGCACGAGGAGCCCACCACCTTTCGCTCCGTGGAGCACCTCACCCGGTATCTGGAGGCCATCATCCTGCGGGGGCACCTGCTGCGGCTCCCCGAGGCCGAGCGGAGGCCCTTCGCCCGCTCGGTGGCCGGGAAGATCGCCGCCCACGACGGGCCGCTGCTAGTCGACTACGTCAGGCTCAACATGCTCGCCGTCCGCGCCGGGGAGTAGGGCGCGGGGGCGGTATCCCGGAGGATCAGGCAGCGAAGAGAGGTGTCGGAGAACCGATGGACAAACCCAAGACGCTCGTAGAGAAGATATGGGAGCGGCACGTGGTACGCCGCGCCGAGGGGGAGCCGGACCTCCTGTACGTGGACCTGCACATGGTCCACGAGGTCACGAGCCCGCAGGCCTTCGAGGCCTTACGGCTCGCCGGGAGGAGGGTGCGCCGCCCGGACCTCACCGTGGCCACCATGGACCACAACGTCCCGACCACCGACGTCAGCTTCGGGGTCAGGGATAAGGTCTCCGCCAAGCAGATGGAGGCCCTGCGCCGCAACTGCGAGGAGTTCGGGATACAGCTCCACGAGTGGGGCTCTGTGGGGCAGGGGATCGTCCACGTTATCGGTCCTGAGATGGGGCTCACCCAGCCCGGGATGGTTATCGTCTGCGGCGACTCGCACACCTCCACCCACGGGGCGTTCGGGGCTCTGGCCTTCGGCATCGGGACCAGCGAGGTCGAGCACGTGCTCGCCACCCAGACCATCCCCCAGAGGCGGCCCAAGACGATGGCCATAACCGTCGAGGGCGAGGCGCCGCCGGACGTCACCGCCAAGGACATCATGCTCGGCATCCTCAACAGGATCGGCACCGGTGGTGGGGTGGGCCACGTCATCGAGTACCGGGGCGAGGCGATCCGCAACCTCTCCATGGAGGGGCGGATGACCGTGTGCAACATGACCATCGAGGGCGGCGGGCGCGCCGGGATGGTCGCCCCCGACGAGAAGACCTTCGAGTACGTGGAGGGCCGGCCGCACGCCCCCAAGGGCCGGGCCTGGGAGGAGGCGCTCGAGTACTGGCGGACGCTGCCCACCGACGAGGGGGCCACCTTCGACAAAGAGGTCTTCATAGACGCGCGGGAGCTCGTCCCCTACGTCTCCTGGGGCACCACCCCAGCCCAGACCGTCCCGCTTGACGGGGTGGTCCCCGAGCCCGAGAACGAGGGCCACGAGCGGGCCCTCAGGTACATGGGCCTCAAGCCCGGTACCCCCATAAGGGAGATAGAGGTGGACACCGTGTTCATCGGGTCGTGCACCAACGCCCGCATAGAGGACCTGCGGGCGGCGGCCCGCGTGCTGGAGGGCCACAAGGTCAAGGAGGGCATCCGGGCGATGGTCGTCCCCGGCTCCATGCGGGTGAAGAGGCAGGCCGAGGAGGAGGGGCTCGACAGGATCTTCATCGAGGCGGGCTTCGAGTGGCGCAACGCCGGCTGCTCGATGTGCCTCGGGATGAACCCGGACATCCTCTCCCCCGGCGAGCGCTGCGCCTCCACCTCCAACCGCAACTTCGAGGGTCGGCAGGGCAAGGGCGGCAGGACGCACCTCGTGAGCCCGGTCGTCGCGGCGGCGACGGCGGTGATGGGACGCTTCGCCTCTCCCAGCGAGCTCGGCGTACCCGTGGAGGTGAGCTAGATGGAGCCCGTAAAGAAGGTCGAGGGCAAGGCGTTGCCCTTGGGCTACTCGGACGTTGACACCGACCAGATCGTACCCTCCGACGCCCTCAAGCGGATCGAGCGCACCGGCTTCGGGCAGTTCCTCTTCGCCGAGTGGCGGGAGGATGAGGACTTCGTCCTCAACAGGCCCGAGCACGAGGGCGCGGTCGTCCTCATCGCCGGCGAGAACTTCGGGTGCGGCTCCAGCCGCGAGCACGCCGTCTGGGCGGTGCAGGACTACGGCTTTGGGGCCGTGATCGCGCCCTCCTTCGCCGACATCTTCAAGAACAACTGCACCAAGAACGGTGTGCTCACCGTCGAGCTCCCCAAGGAGACGGTGGAGAGGCTGCTTGAGGCGGTGCGCGAGGACCCCGAAGCCATCATAACCGTGGACCTCGAGAGCCGTACCGTGAAAGGCCCGGGCGTGGAGACGGAGTTCGAAATAGACGACTTCACCCGCTACCGGCTCTTAAACGGCCTCGACGACGTCGGGCTCACCTTGCAGCACGAGGAGGACATCGAGCGCTTCGAGCGCTCGCGCCCGGGGTACATGCCGAGGGTGCTGTGAATTCGAGTACAGGGGTGGCTTAGAGCGTGTTATGAACCTGGGTGAAAACCCATAGGAATGCGGATTCCACGATCGACCTTGTTTCCTTGCGACACGTGTTTTTCGCGTTCCTGAGCCGTTATTGATAAAGTTCATAACAGCCTCTAGAGAGCGAGAACCTCGGGGAGTAGGACCACCGGGGTTCTCGTGTCTCTTATGGCCGGAGTCAGAACTCTTCGAAGTAGTCGGAGTCTATGCGTTTGATCTCGTACGAGGTTTCTAGCGTGACCCCGACGTCGTGGTCGATCATCAGGCTCGCGAGCGTATTTCCGTCTATCAAGACGATGCTGCTCTCTATATCGCGAGCATACTCTATGGCCGCCTTCGAGAAACCAGAGGTGGTGATAAAGACACCCTTTCTCGCCTTTTGCCCTTGAAGTGCTCCGGCGAACTGTTGGATGTCCGGGCGGCCAACGGTATTCTCCCAGCGTTTGGCCTGGATATAGATCACGTCCAAACCGAGGCGGTCTTCGTTGATTATGCCGTCTATCCCCTCGTCACCGCTTCCGCCAACAGCCTTCCCTGCTTCGGCGCGGGTGCCGCCGTAACCCATCTTCACCAGAAGATCTACGACCAAACGCTCGAAGAACTCTGCAGAGCACCCCTTGATCTGCTGTAACAGTTCCTCCACCAGGCTAGTTCGTATAGCCTGGTAGGCTTCATCTATGGTCTCTGCGGGGGTGCTCCTTTCTTCGCCTTGCGTGGCGATTTCGGGAGATTTCTCCACCCGGCTGCTCTTGTTGCGAAACGCTACATGCTCGGGATAACGGTCGAGGAGCTTCAGGTCTATGCAACCGGGGCCTTCTTTGAGTAACGATAGGCCCCGCTCCGTGATCCTTAGGTAGCCGCGTCTTGGGCGTTCGATCAGGCGAGCCTTAGATAAGTGCGTAGCAGCCCACCCTACACGGTTTGCGAATTTCGGTTGTCTACCGCTTGGCAGCAGTTCAAGGCGTTCTTCTTCGCTGAGCGCGAAATGCTTGGCCAGAGCTTCTACCACATCGCGGAACCTGTATTCTTTGCCGTCTGATACCAGGGTAAGCAGCGGGAGCATAATGGACTGGAAGTCTGGCACGGTCATAGAGGATATTGTATTCAACGCTGCGATTGCGGACCAGAATCGACTTTGGCGTCTCATAGGAGAGAGGTG
>JADDKG010000158.1 GCA_020253895.1 Rubrobacter sp. | reverse complement strand
CTCTTCCGATCTGGCCTCGTTCTTCGGCCCCGAGCCCCAGACAAGGAGCACGGCCATCATTCCGTAGACCGGCAGGTGGCCGATGAGCTCCTCCCACAAAAAGAGGGTGAGGGTCAGGTTGATCGGGAACCACGCCACGATGACTATCTCGCGCACGAAGATGCCGAGCAAGAGCCACAACCCCACCAGCAGCTCCACCGAACCCGCCAGCAGGACAAAGACCTCGTCGGGGAGCGGCACCCCGAGATAGGGGGTGAAGTTCAGGCCGGAGTCCCGCAGGAAGCCCACCGCGAGGGGTATGTTGGCGAACTTCTCGGTAAAGGCCACGATGGCCAGGCTCGCCCCCACCCCGATGCGGGCCGCCGGGACGGCGAACCGGGCGTAGCGGGCCGGGGGTTCCAGATCCGGGAACAGCAGCCTGTCTACCGAGAGCGGCCCGCGTCCGGCCAGGAAAAAGAAGGCGGCAAACCCCAAGAACATTACGTTGTCCAGCATCGGCTGCAGGCCTACTAGCGGTATCCCAGCGAACCAGAGCCCGGCGAGCACCACCGCAGCCGGGCGGGTGAGCCCTCCGTAGAACAGCGAGAGCGCAACCCCGGTCTCCGCCAGCCCGATGAAGTTCGCCCAGGCGCCGGGAAGCTCGTTGTCCGGGGAGAAGAGGGCTCCTTGCACCCCGTTGACCAGCAGGGGAACGGCCACGTGGATGCCCAAAATGGCCGGGACCAGCGCGTAGAACAGGCTCCGCCCTCCATCGCCAGCCCCGAAGGCCTCAGGCCCCGGTACGATCCCCCGTCCCCTCGCCCGCCACAGAAGGGCGGCGAGCAGCGTGATCAGGAGCACCCCGCCCACGAACCCGAGCGGGAGGGGCCGGAAGAAGAGGTCCCACCGCAGCGGGTACCCCTCGTTCTCGAAGAACCACTTCACGTGCGCCGCAGCGGGATGCGCCGCGACACCGAGCATCAGGCCCGCCGCCGCAACCGCCGACCCTCCTCTGAGAACCCTCACGGCCTGAAAATCTCCTGCGGAACGAGTGATGGAACCCTCTTCACGGGTTCTTATACACCCCGGAGGCATATCCGGCAACAGAAGCTTTCGCGCGGAGCGGTCCAGTTTCCCCAAGGCACCAAAGCGGCGGATGATCGCACATCCCGAAAGAACGCCCGTACCGCAAGCGGCCTACAACAAGGCGGACGCTCGACACGGGCGCGACGGAGAGGTCTTTGCAGCCTGCCGGCCAAGAAAACCGCACCGATGCGTACCCGGGCAGCATACGCAGGAGACGAACGCCCGGGCGCTCCCATAAAGAGCCCCCTCCACCCCGGTCCCGGTGACCTCAGGGACCGGGTTACCGCCCAAGAGGCGACGGTCAAAGGCCGTCGAGGAAGAGCTTCTTCACCAGCGCGCCCCGACCCCGCACCCCAACCTTCTCGAAGATGCTCTTGAGGTGGTCCTGGACGGTGTACTCTGAGATGTACAGAGCAGCGGCTATCTCCCTGTTCTGGGCCCCGCGAACGATGAGCTCCACGATCTCCCGCTCCCGGGGGCTCAGCCCGTAGGCCGCCATGTGCAGCCACCCCACCTCTTTGGGTCCCGCCGGCTCGATGACGACCACCACCTCGCTCGGGCGGGCGTCGGTCGGCTCGGTGAGGTCGGCCTGAAGCGTCATCCAGCGCCCCGAGCGTGCCCTGACGCAGACGCGCGGTGTGGACCCGCCACCCTCACCGGCCCCAGGATCGAGGGCGCGCCGCAGCGCGCCCACCACCGCGTAGACGACCGCCGGAAGCCCCTCGCCCTCGAGCCACCCCGGCCCGAGGTCCCCCATCTCCCGCAGCAGATCCTCCGCGGCCTTTGTGTGCTGTATCACCCGCATACGGCGGTCCAGGGTCAAGACCCCCGAAACTTCTCCTCCTTTCGCCCCCGGCAAAGCCTGCTCGCGCAACACCGCCGCCTTGAGCCCGGCCCCGAGGTGGGGAGCGACGCGCCGGACGAACGCTACCTCTCGGGCGTCGAAGTCGGGACGCCCGCGCTCCCTGGCAAGCTCCGCGCCGCCCCAGGGGAGACGGCCGACGGCGAAGACGCTCCTCAGCTCATAACCGAAACCGTTGGGCGCGAGGATCTCGCGGTACCGCAGGGCCCGCTCGAGCCTACCGCCGGTGCCCTCGGAGAGCAGCGCCACCGGCCGCCGGCTCCTCACCATCCAGTCGTAGGTGTTCACCCCATCCTCGAACATGACGTTCTCGAGGAAGAAGCGCATCTCCTCCTCCCCCACCCTCTCCACCACCACGTCGGTCGGCAGCCCGCTCAGAGGATCCGAGGTGAAGAGGCAGTGCCTGTCGAACGGCACCACACGCCTCAAGACCTCGGCTACTTCGAGCCTGAGCGTCCTCGCGTCGAGCCCCGCGTAGCAGAGGCGCTTGACCTCACAGAAGGCCCGCTCTTCCAGAGAGGACAGAGTCTCCATCGCCCACCCCTTCACAACCGGATCGGTCGCGAAAATCCCAGCTTTCTGGGATACCCGGCACTTGCGCCACACGCTACATTAGTTTAGCAACAATGAACACAAACGGGAAGGAG
>JADDKG010000157.1 GCA_020253895.1 Rubrobacter sp. | reverse complement strand
GTAGACGGTCGGCGTCCCGGTTACCTTGTAGGTCCTGCCTAGGGCGGGGTCGTAGATGGCCGGGCCCTGGATGCCGTACTCCTCGACGAACCGGCGCACCTCCTGCGGGGTGTCGGTCTCGGGCCAGTTCTCGTCGGCGACGCTGATCATCATGACCCGGAGATCCTCGTACTCTCTGGAGAACTCGGCTATGGTGGGCGCCTCGTTCTGGCAGTGGGGGCACCAGGTGGCGAAGAAGACCAGCATGGTGGCCTGCCCCTCGGGCAGCGACACCCGCTCGCCGGTCACGGTCTCGGTGGTGAAGTCCGGGGCCTGGCTGCCGACGGGGAGGAGCCCCTGGTCGTTCGGGGTGAAGCTGCCCGTATCCCCGCCCCGGGCCGAGAGCACCGCGAGCAGGGCTATCACGACTATGGCCAGCGCGGTGAAGCCGGCGAGCGCCAGGACGAGGGGCCTGTTCCCCTGGGGAGCCTTGGCCCCCCGCTTCTTGCCGCCTGAAGGGGTGTTGCGTGCCATGCGAGAGCGACCTCTTCTCCGTGATGCGAACCTGAGAATGATATAGTAGCCGCTGCCGTGGACGGAGGTCAAAGAAAGGTCGGTATCCTGCGGGACGTGCTTGCCAGCCCGTACGCGGTGCTGGCCTCCCGGGTGGTCCTGGGAGGGGTCTTCGTCGCGGCGGGGGCCGCCAAGATCCCGGACCCGGGCGGGTTTGCCGCCGCGATCCGCTCTTACGGCCTCGCCCTGCCGGAGTGGTTTGTCTCCCTCTCGGCCCACGCCCTGCCCTACCTGGAGGTTCTGCTGGGGCTCTACCTGATCGCGGGCCTCTTCACCCGGCTGGCCGCCTGGACGGCGAGCGCCTTGATGTGCGTCTTTATCCTGGCCATCCTGCAGGCGGCCCTGCGGGGCCTGGAGATCTCCTGCGGCTGCTTCGGGCCTTCCTCGGAGCCCTCCAACCTGTGGCTGGCCCTCCTGCGGGACCTCGGGCTTCTGGCCCTGGGGCTGCACGCCGCGATTTTCCCGCCGGGGCGCTTTAGCGTGGACGCCCTTCTGGGCCGGGCTGCGACAGGAACCTCTCGACCGCCTGGCTGAACTCCTCGGGCCTCTCCCGGGGCACCCAGTGGCCGCAGCCCTCAAAGACGACGAGCTCCGAGCGGGGGATGAGCCGGTGCGCCCTCTCCGCCCAGGCCACCGGGATCACCCTGTCCCGGGAGCCGTGCACCAGGAGGGTGGGGCTCTCCAGCCGGTGCAGGCTTCCGGAGAGGTCGGATCTCAGCCCCCTCCAGCCCACCTCGCTCCGGCGGAAGCGCAGGAACGCTCGCCCGGCACCGGGGAGGGCGGCCTGCCGGGCGAGCTCCTCCAGCAGCGCGCCGGAGATGGCGGCCGGGTCGCAGACCACGTTGCGGAGCCCGAGCCGGAGCGCCCGGCGGCTGCGGCGCATGAGGGCGTAGGCCAGGCGCGCCGCCAGCGCCGAGCGCCCGAGCGCAACGCCCAGGAGGCCCCAGGGCACCCCCCGGCCGAGCCCGTAGCTCCCGGCGAGGACCAGCCGCCGCACCCTCCGGGGCTCGCGCAGGGCCAGCGAAAGGGCGACCCCGCCGCCGAGGGAGAACCCGACGAGGTCAGCGCGCTTTAGGCCCAGGGCGTCCAGCAGCCGCTCCAGAAACCCCTCGTAGAAGCCCATGTCGTAGGGCAACCCCTCCGGACGGTCGCTCCCCCCGTACCCCGGCCAGTCCGGCGCGTACACCCGGCGGCGCCTCGAGAGCGGCCCGATAAGGTGCCCGAAGGAGAGCTCCGCGCAGTCCAGGCTCGCCCCGTGCAGCAGGAGCGCGGCCGGCTCCCCCTCCCCCGAGGCCAGGCACCGCACCCGGAGCCCGTCCACCCGCAGCCGGAGCTCCCGGACGGCCACGGTTGCCTCCCTAGCGGCGGTCCATCTTCCGCCCGATCTCGGCCAGCGACATCCGGTAGCAGATGGACCGTCCGTGCGGGCAGGTCGCGGGCAGCCGGCTCGTGAGCCAGTCCCTTATAAGCGACTCCATCTCCTTGAGCGAGAGCCTGTCGCCCATCTTCACCGCCGAATGGCAGGCGATCGTGGCCAGGATGCGGTCCTCCCGCCGGTGGCCCGGCTCGGTACCGGAGATGGCCGCGAGGGCGTCCTTGAAGGCCCCTGCGACATCCCCTCCCTCAACCAGCGTGGAGGGGGCGGCCGTAACCCGGAACGAGCGGGGCCCGAAGGGCTCGGCCTCAAAGCCGTAGACCGCCAGCTCCTCCAGGCCCTCCGCGGCCGCCTCCGCCTCCGCGGGGGAGAGCTCCACCACCTCCGGGACCAGCAGGTTCTGCACCTGGGCCGGGCTCTCCGAGCCGCGCAGCCGGTCCAGGATGGCCCGCTCGTGGGCCACGTGCTGGTCCACGATCCACAGGGCCTCCGGGTCCTCGACGAGTATGTAGCCCGCGGCGAGCTGCCCTATCACCCGCAGCTCCTGCAGGTCCGGCAGCGCACCCCGCCCCGGCAGCTCCTCCGGCGCGGCGGGAGGGGGCTCGGAGAGGGGCCGGGAGGCGCGTGAGATCTCTTCGCGCACCTCCCGCAGGTCCCGGGGAGGAGGCGCCTGGTAGGCGGGCCGGGCCTCGGCCACCCGCGGAGGGGCGAACCGCTCCTGGGTGAAGCTCCGGGCGGGGGAGCGCGGCGGTGCGGAGGCGGGGGCCGGAGGGCGCCACTCGATGGCGGAGCGGACGGCGGCGGCGACCGCCGCCCGGGCGGCCCGCTCGTCGGAGAAGCGGACCAGCTGCTTGGTGGGGTGGACGTTCACGTCCACCCGGCGGGGATCAACCGAGATCCGCAACGCCACCGGCGGGTAGCGCCCGGCGGGCACCGTCGCCCGGTAGGCGTCGTCGAGCCCCCGGTGCAAATTGTCCCCCCGCACCCACCTCCCGTTCACCGCCACCGTCTGGTGGGCCCGGCTGCTCTCCGTCAGGCTGGGCAGCGCCGCGTACCCCTCCACCCGGAAGGCTCCGGCCTCGTACTCCACCCGCCGCATCGCCCGCGCCTTGGCCACCCCGTGCAGCTGGGCCAGCCGCTCCAGCAGATCCGCGGCGGCGGGTAGCGAGAGGTGCTCCCTGCTCCCCTCGGCGACCCGGAAGGCCACCTCCGGGTGGGCGACGGATATGTGGGTGAGAACCTCGACGACCGCCGCCCGCTCAGCCCGGGGGCCCTTCAGGAAGGCCCGGCGCGCCGGCACGTTGTAGAACAGGCGGTCCACCAGCACCGTGGTGCCCTTGGGGTGGGTGGCGGGGGAGACCCGCGCCTCGGAGCCCCCGTCTACCACCACCCGGGTTCCCGGCCCCTCACCGGTGGCGGTGATAAGCTGGAAGGCCGAGACGCTGGCTATGGAGGGCAGCGCCTCCCCCCGGAAGCCCAGCGTGCTCACCGACTCCAGGTCCTCCACCGAGCGGATCTTGCTCGTCGCGTGGCGCAGGACGCACAGGCGGGCATCCTCCGGGGTCATCCCTGAGCCGTTGTCCCGGACGAGTATCCTGGCGGTGCCGCCCTCCACCAGCTCCACCTCGATGCGCGAGGCCCCGGCGTCCAGGGAGTTCTCCACCAGCTCCTTGACCACGGAGGCCGGGCGGTCGACCACCTCTCCGGCGGCCACCTGCTGGGCTACTGTGGGGTCGAGTATCCTTATGCCCATATGCAACCCGTCAATTCTACAGGCATGGGCAGGTTTTCCCACCGATGCCGGTGTAGAATTCCTGACCTATGCAAGAGGTAGACGAGAAGGACAGACGGGAGGCGGCCGGCGGCTCCCTGCCCCTCGAGGAGGTGGGGCAGCTGGTCGAGCTGCTGCGCAAGAGCGGTGTAGGGGAGATAAGCGTCCGGCGGGGGGAGGTAGAGATCTCGGTGAAGGCCCTGCCGGAGGCCCGGCCGGTGCAGGCCGTCGGGGCACAGGCGGCACCGCAGCCGGCGCAGGGGCCCGAAGGAGCGGCTCCCGAGAGGGCGGAAGGGGAGAAGAGCGGGCTGCACGAGGTGCGCTCCCCGCTTGTGGGCACCTTCTACCGGGCCCCCGCCCCGGACGAGGACCCGTACGTGGAGGTGGGGGACAGGGTGCGCGCGGGGCAGACGCTGTGCATCGTTGAGGCCATGAAGCTCATGAACGAGATCCCCGCCGACGTCTCGGGCGAGGTTGTCGAGATACTGGTCGAGGACGGCCAGGCCGTGGAGTACGACCAGCCCCTCTTCTACATCCGGCCCGAAGGGTAGGTAGATGGTCAGGAAGGTTCTGGTCGCAAACCGGGGGGAGATAGCCCTCCGCGTGATCCGGGCCTGCCGGGAGCTGGGCGTCCGCAGCGTCGCGGTCTACTCAACTGCCGACCGCGACTCGCTGCACCGGATGCTGGCGGACGAGGCGGTGTGTATAGGCCCCCCGCAGGCCGCCGGCAGCTACCTCAACATCCCGGCCATAATCTCCGCCGCCTAGCTCACGGGTGCCGACGCGGTGCACCCCGGGTACGGCTTTCTGGCCGAGAACGCCCGCTTCGCGGAGATCTGCGAGCGGGTCGGGCTAAACTTTATCGGGCCGCCCTCGGAGGTGATCGCCCGCATGGGCGACAAGGCGGCCGCCCGCCGGGCGGCGGCGGAGGCCGGGGTACCCATCACCCCCGGCTCGGACGGGCTGTGCTCCGGTGCCGGGGAGGTCAAGCGGGTGGGGGCGGAGGTCGGATACCCGCTGGTCATCAAGGCGAGCGCCGGCGGCGGGGGCAAGGGGATGCGGGTGGTACGCTCGGAGGAGGAGGTCGACGCCGCCTTCGCCGACGCGGGCAGGGAGGCCGGCGCGAGCTTCGGCGACGGCTCGCTCTACGTGGAGCGCTACCTGGACCCGCTGCGCCACGTCGAGGTGCAGGTGCTCGCCGACGGGCACGGGAACGTGGTGGCCTTCCCCGAGCGGGACTGCTCCGTGCAGCGCCGCTACCAGAAGCTCGTGGAGGAGTCGCCGGCCCCGGGGCTCCCCCCCGGGGTGCGGGACGATCTGCTCTCCGCGGCGAGGGATCTCGCCGCCTCGCTGGGCTACGTGGGGGCGGGGACGGTGGAGTTCATCTACAGCGAGGGCGAGTTCTACTTTATAGAGATGAACACCCGGCTGCAGGTGGAGCATCCGGTCACCGAGGCGGTGTGCGGGGTGGACCTCGTCGCCGAGCAGCTCAGGATCGCCTCCGGCGAGGAGCTGGAGATCTCCGGGGCCTCCCTCACCCCGCAGGGCCACGCGATCGAGTTCCGGATCAACGCCGAAGACCCGCGGCGCAACTTCATGCCCCAGGCCGGCCTCGTGGAGTTCTACAACCCCCCGGGCGGCCCCGGGGTCCGGGTGGACTCCCACCTCTACGCCGGGTACAGGGTGCCCCCGCACTACGACTCGCTCCTGGCGAAGCTTATCGTCCACGGCGAGAGCCGGGAGGCGGCCATCAGGCGCGGGGTGCGGGCCCTGGACGAGTTCGCCATCTCCGGGATAGAGACCACCCTCCCGCTGCACCTCGCGGTGCTGGAGGACGAGGAGTTCCGCCGCGGCGGGGTGCCCACCCGGTTCCTGGAGGAGCGGCGGCTGGCGAGCGAGGGCGGGATGCTCCGGCTGCTCCGGGCCGGGGCGCCCTCGTCTCTCTGAGCCGCCAGGAAGCCCGAGGGGTTACGGGCGTGCTATCTTTATGCACCGTACACGAGCGCCGAGAGAGGG